>JAJAYV010000412.1 GCA_026786045.1 Frankiaceae bacterium
AGGCGTGCCTGCTCGGCAGCGTGGTGCTCCTGCTCGAGCCGCAGCTCCTCCGCGACGCGAGCGCGCTCAGCCGCGTCGTTGTCCGCGGCGAGACGTGCCTGCTCGGTGGCTTGTGCGGCAAGACGCTGCTCTTCGGCGAGGCGGGCTTCTTCTGCGAGGCGTGCTTCCTCGGCGAGCCGGGCCTCCTCGGCGGCGGCCGCTTCCGCGGAAGCGCGGGCCTCCTCGGCTAGGCGGGCTTCTTCTACGAGCCGGGCTTCCTCGGCGAGGCGTGCCTGCTCGGCGGCTGCTGCGGCCTGGCGCTGCTCTTCGGCGATGCGGGCGCCTTCGGCGTCCTCAGCGAGCCGGGTCTTTTCAGCCAGGCGTGCTTCTTCGGCCAGGCGGGCTTCGTCTGCGAGCCGTGCTTCCTCGTCAAGGCGGGCTTCGTCTGCGAGCCGTGCTTCCTCGTCAAGGCGTGCCTGCTCGGCAGCCTCGGCCTCGTCAGCGAGCCGGACCGCTTCAGCGGCAGCCGCTTCCGCGGAAGCGCGCGCCTCCTTCTCGAGACGCTGCTCCTCGAGCCGGTCCTCCTCGGCCTCGGCCAGCGCCTCGGCGGCCGCGCGCACCGACGACAGGTCGACCACCTCGGCGACGTGGTCCTCGCCGTGCTCGGCCTCGAACTCCGCCTGATGAGCCGCCTTGGCCGCCTCGAGCTCGGCCTGGGCGGCGGCGAGCTCGGCGGCGTCTCGCCCGCGGCGGGCGGCGGCACGGCGCTCGCGCTCGACGCGCTTGGGGTCCTCGGGCTCGGCCGGCACGACCTTGGGGGTGGTCGGACGGTGCACCGGCGCGGCGAAGACGTCGTCGCTCGCCGTGGCCGGGCCGAGCAGCGCGGACAGCGACTCCGACACGCGCAAGATCGAGCCGGCGACGTCGTCCTCGCGGGCCGGCTGGGCGACGCCGCGCCGCTCCTCGCGCTGGGTCGGCACGCCTAGCCCGGTCAGCGCCGAGGCCAGCCGGGAGGCCACCTCGCGCGGGGCCAGCGGCTCCTCCGACACGGGGCCGAAGACCTCGACCTCGGGCTCCTCCACCTCGAGCAGCCCGGCGGTGACGAGGCGTACGACGACCTGACCGGCTTCGTACAGCGTGAAGCCGCACTCGCGGGCCAGGTCGGTGACGGAGCGGACCCCGTCGACCTTGCACAGCAGCGACCAGGCGTCGGTGTCGATCTCGGTCTCGTCGGAGGCGGCGTCGGCGGCGGACAGCATCGGGACGGCGTCCGGCCCGTGCAGGACCTGCTCCATCTGCGTCCAGAGGTCCTGGCGCGCCTCGATCTCGCCGAGCAGCACGTCGACCTCGACCGGCGGGGCGACGTCCTCGCGGGTGCGCTCGTTGACCCGGAACTTCCAGGTGGCGTGCCGCCACGGCAGCAGGTCGGACAGCGACGCGCGGACCTGCTCGTTGACGAAGTCCTCGACGACCGGCTGGTCGACGTAGCCGAGGTGGACCAGGAGCTCGCCGAGCCGCCAGCCCTGCAGCTCGGTGCGCTGGGCCTCGAGCGCCTCGGCCAGGGCCTCCGGTCCGAGTGCCCCGGAGCTGACCAGGCGCGAGCCCAGCGCGGGCCGCTTGCCGGGCGCGACGACGGCGTAGACGCGCCCGCCGCGCAGGTAGACCTGCGCCTTCTCGCCGGCCGCGTCGAGCACGTGCAGGCAGCCGGTGGCCGTTCCGTCGGCGAGCTGCCGCAGCACCTCGGACAGGGGTGTGGTGGCCAGGTCGCCCTTGAGCACGTCCGGCCTCCTGTTCGCCCCGCGGCTGACGCGTACGCCGACCGGCGCCGCACCTCCAAGCCTTCGGCAGCCCGGGTCCCGACGTTGAGCCGTACGGGTCAACCCGTCGTACTGGCTCCCGCCCGGCCAGGGCATCTGCCACGATGGACCCGCACGAGTCCCCAGGACGGCCGAACAGGAGCAGCACGTGAGCGTCGAGGGCACCGCGACCCCGCCCGCGCAGGGCAACCGTCGCATCGACCGCGTGCTGGCCGAGGACTACCTCGACGGGCTGCTCGACCTGCCGATCGCGGAGGCCCGTCAGCTGCGGACCGACGCCGAGCAGGAGGAGGTCGACCTCTCCTACCTGCGCCGCATGATCCAGGGCCGGCTCGACATCCTGCGCGCCGAGCTCAACCGCCGCGACAGCTCCTCGAACCAGACCCTCGTCGAGGGGCTGGCCGCGATCCTGGCCGACGAGCCGCGCGCGCCCGCCCGTGGCCTCGGCCGGCACTCCACCATCGAGCCGTCCCGCGCCGACAGCCACCGCCGCTACGTCGAGGCACTGGTCGCCGACGTCGACCTGTCGGACGTGTCGGCCCGCTCCACCGACGAGGTCGCCCACGCGATCCGCACGCTGTCGGAGGAGGAGCAGGACATCTCCACCAAGCGCCGCGCGGTGCAGGGCGTCATGGACGCGTGCAGCGCGGAGATCACCCGCCGCTACCGCGACGGCGAGGCCGACGTCGCCACCCTGCTCGCCGAGCAGCCGCCCGGCGCGTGAGCCTGCCCGTCCTGGTCGAGCTGGTCCGCTCGGGCGTCGTCGAGAGCACGCACGCCGGCTCCGTCGTCGCGCTGCGCCCCGACGGCTCGACCGCCCTGTCGCTCGGCGTCGTGGACCGCCCGGTCTTTCCCCGCTCGTCGAACAAGCCCCTGCAGGCCGTCGGCCTGCTCGACGCCGGCTGGTCCCCGCCCGACGACCAGACCCTCGCGCTGGCTACCGCCTCCCACTCCGGCCTGCCCGCCCACCTCGAGGTCGTACGCCGCATGCTGTCGGCTGCGGGCCTGACCGAGGAAGCGCTGGGCTGCCCGGCCCTGCTGCCGCTGGACGTCGACGCCGCGCATGCGCTGCTGCGCGCCGGCGGCGAGGCGACCCGGCTGACGATGAACTGCTCCGGCAAGCACGCCGCGATGCTGGCCACCTGCGTCGCGAACGGCTGGCCGACCGTGGGCTACCTTGCGCCGGACCACCCGGTGCAGCGGGCGATGACCGCGACGATCGAGCGGCTGGCCGGCGAGCCGGTGCGGCACGTCGCCGTGGACGGCTGCGGTGCGCCGCAGCACGCGCTGACGCTGATCGGTCTCGCCAGGGCCTTCACCGCGTTGGTGACCGGCGACGGGACCAGCCGCCGCACGGCCGACGCCATGCGCGCCCACCCCGAGCTGGTCGGCGGGCCGGGTCGCGAGGTCACCCGGCTCATGGCGGGGACCCCCGGGCTGGTGGCCAAGGACGGCGCCGAGGGCGTCTTCGCTGCCGCGCTGCCCGACGGCGCGGCCGCGGCGGTCAAGGTCGCCGACGGGTCGACCCGCGCGGCCGTACCGATGCTGGTCGGGGCGCTGCGTGCGCTGGGCGTCACCGCCGACGTGCTCGACGAGCTGGCGACCGAGCCGGTCCTCGGCGGCGGTGTCCCGGTCGGCGAGCTGCGCGGGACGTCCCTGCTGGGCTGAGCGGCCTCAATGCGCGGAGGTCTCTGCGGCCTTCCCCTTGCGGGCCCGGCCGATGAGCGTGACGACCAGGACGACGACGGCGCCGACGACCAGGCCGATCACGGCGCTGGCGAGGGTCTCGACGAGCCACGACACCACGCCGCTGAGCCCGCTGACGGCATCACCCGCTGCCTCCTCGAGGGAGTGGACGACGTCGTACGGACCGTGCCAACCGAGCTCGTCGGTGCCGATCAGCAGGATGTGCCCGCCGACCCAGAGCATGGCGGCGGTGCCGACGACGGAGATGACCGACAGGAAGTGCGGCATCGCCCGCACGAGCCCGCGGCCGAACTTCGCGGTCGCGGCGGAGGAGCCCTGCGCCAGCCGCAGGCCGATGTCGTCCATCTTCACGATGAGCCCGACCACGCCGTAGACCAGGACGGTGATGCCGAGCGCGACGACGGCCAGGATCAGCGCCCGGCTGACCAGCGACTCGTCCGCGACCTCGTTGAGCGAGATCACCATGATCTCAGCCGACAGGATGAAGTCGGTGCGCACCGCGCCGGACACGACGGTGTCCTCGTCGACCAGCGCCGGCTCCCCGTCGGCGGACACCTCGGGCTCGGGGCCGTGGTGCGCGCCGCCGAGCCGCTCCCACACCTTCTCGGCGCCCTCGTAGCAGAGGTAGGCGCCGCCGAGCATGAGGATCGGGGTGAGCATCCACGGGACGAACTGGCTGAGCAGGATCAGCGCCGGGCCGATGATGAGGAACTTGTTGCGCAGCGAGCCGAGCGCGATGCGCCGGATGATCGGCAGCTCGCGCGCCGCGGCCAGATCGCGGACGTACTGCGGCGTCACGGCGGCGTCGTCCACCACGACGCCGGCGGCCTTCGCGCTCGCACGGCCCGCGGCGGCGCCGATGTCGTCCACAGAAGCCGCGGCGACCTTGGCGAGTGCGGCGACGTCGTCGAGCAGCGCGACCAGACCGCCGCTCATCGAGCGGCTCCCGTCGTGCGCTCGGACGGGGACAAGGGGGGCTGGGCCGGCACGCGGGGAGCGTAGCCCGGCGCGTGCTGCCCTGCGCCTCGTCCGCAGGACGTCGAGCTGGGCAGCGGGTGGTGGTCCGCGCTCACGCCGCCGCGAGGTAGCGGGCGACCGCAGCGGCGCTCCAGCGTCCTCCGGCGGGATGCTGACGATGTTCGGCGTTGAGCGCGCCGGCGATCGTGTGCAGCGAGGCGCCGGCGCCGTGCAGGAGTGCGATCCGTCCGGCGACGGCATCGTCGAGCGGGTCGCAGTCGCGCCGCCGGCGGCGGCCTTGCGGCGCGGTCGACTCGGGCGTGACGTCCACGCACGTAGTGAGCACGGCGCCGAGCTCGTCGACGGGGACCGCCTTGGACCACAGGAAGCCCTGGCCCTGGTGGCAGCCGTAGCCGAGCAGCGCCGCGGCCTGTTGCTCGGTCTCGACGCCCTCCGCGATGCACGTCGCGCCGACGGCCTGCGCAAGGCTGACGACGCTGGCGCAGATGGCCTCGTCGTCGTGGCTGCGGCCGATGCCGGCGACGAAGACCCGGTCGATCTTGATCGTGCTGATCGGGTAGCGCCGCAGGTAGAGCAGCGAGGACCAGCCGGTGCCGAAGTCGTCGATGGCCAACCGCACCCCGAGTGCGGCGAGCTCTTCCAGGGCCAGCGCGGCGGCCGGCTCGTCCTCGACGACGGCCGACTCGGTCACCTCGAGCAGGAGCCGGTGGGGTTCGAGCCCGCTGGCGACCAGGGCCGTACGGACGTGCCGGATGATGTCGGGGTCGGCCAGCTGGCGCACAGACAGGTTGACGGCGACGTCCAGGCCGGCGAGCGGCCCGCCGGGATCGACAGCGTCCTGACAGGCCTGGGCCAGCGCCCACTGTCCCAACGGCACGATGAGCCCGGTCTCCTCGGCGACGGCGATGAACTGGTCCGGCCCGAGCACGCCACGACGGGGGTGCTGCCAACGGGCCAGGGCCTCGCCCGCGACCGGCCGACCCGTCCGCAGGTCGACGACGGGCTGGTAGTGCAGGACGAGCTCGCAGCGGCCGAGCGCTGCGCGCAGGTCCAGCTCGGTCGCCATGCGTTCCTGCACGCCGGCCCGCAGCTCGCCGGTGAACAGGCGGATCCGGCCACGCCCGCGGCGCTTGGCGTCGTACATGGCGGCGTCGGCGGCGAGCAGCACCTCCTCACCGGTCTGGCCGGGAAGGGCCGTCGCGACCCCGATGCTGGCGCTGATCTGCACGAGCGTGCCGCTGACCTCGACGGGCAGCTCCAGCGTCCGGGCCAGCCGGGCGCCGAGCGGTCCGACCTCCTCGCGGGTGGCAAGGTCGGCCCAGACGACGACGAACTCGTCGCCCGCATAGCGCGCAAGCGTGTCCACCTCACGCACCGCCGACTGCAGGCGGGCGGCGACCTCGACGAGCAGCGCGTCTCCGCCCGCGTGGCCGAGACTGTCGTTGATGCGCTTGAAGTGGTCGAGGTCCAGGAAGGCGACGCAGACGTGGTTGCCGTTGCGGCGGGCGTCCGCGAGCGCCTGGGCGAGCCGGTCGTCGAGCAAGGCCCGGTTGGGCAGGCCGGTGAGACGGTCGTGCTGCGCCTGGTGGGTCAGGGCCCGCTCGGTGCGACGCAGCAGCGTCACGTCCGTGTGGATGATCAAGGCGCCGAGGCCGTCCAACGTCGGCAGCGGTGCGATGGCCACCGTGAACCACCGCTGGACCTCCCCGTGGTGGCAGGGGTAGGTGTGCCGGTGCAGCGCCGTCGTGCCGCTGAGCACGTCCCGCAGCCCCCGCGCCACGTCGATCGCGTCCGCAGCGTCCGCAGCGTCCTCCGACTGGTGGTCGGCGGCGTCGGCGCAGGTACCGGCCTGCTCGCAGGTGGCGAGGTAGTTGGCATTGATGCCGACGACGGCCGGATCGCCGCCGTTGTCGTGTGCGAAGCTTCGCCAGGCGTCGTTGACGGCGACGATGACGCCGTCGCTGCCGACGGCGCACGTGGCCGCGACCAGCGCGTCCAGGACGTCCTGGACGGCGAGTTCCGGCCCGGGCCCGGTCATGACGTCCCGGCTGACCGGTAGGGCACGGGGTGGTTGCGGCCGAGCTCGGTGAAGCGCTCGTTGAGCGCGTGCGCGATCTGGTCGTGGTCCTGGTTGCCGGGCACGAGAGCGCCGTGCAGGACCGCTTCGAGCTGCAGCGGTCCCGTGGTCCCGCCCAGGGCGAAGTACCGCATCCACAGCTCGGGGCCGGTCAGTCCGCTGTCTCGGCGGGCTCGGTCCAGAGCGTCCGGGACGTCACTGCCCATGTGTGCCGGTGCCAGGGCCCGTGGCGGGGACGTCGACGGCCTGCAGCAGGTCCTCGCAGACGTCGCGGAGCGGCCGGCTGGTCTTCCGGCTCAGCCCGGTGAGAGCCGACCAGGCGGTGTCGGCGTCGACGTGGTCGCGGTGCATCAACCAGCCCTGGGCGCGGGCGATGACGGCGCGAGAGGTCAGCGCCTGCTCAAGGTGGGCGTCAAGGTGCTCGGACGGCAGGGCCTCCTGTGCCGCGGTGAGGACGGTCGAGGCCTGCGCGGCGAACTCGTGCGCCCAATCCGTCTCCTGGCCGGCGAAGGAGGAGGGCGTGCGGGCGTAGATGTTCAGCGCACCGTGGGCCCTACCACCGTCGCGCAGCGGTGAGGACAGGATGCTCTCGATGCCGCGCGCCCGCGCACGGGGCACGAAGGCCGGCCAGCGGCCCTCGAGGGCGAGGGCGTCGATCTGGAACGGCTCGCCGTGCCGTGCCGCGTCCAGGCACGGGCCCTGACCGGTGTCGTACTGGTCGCGGTCCATGGCGAGCACGACGTCGTTGCTCGCGGCGACCGTGCCGTACTGCCCGTCCCGGGGCAGCGTGATGCTGATGCCGTCGGCGTTGCCGATGACCGCCTTCGCCATGGTGACCACGAGCATCAGGGCGGCGTCGAGCACCTCCCGCGTGGGCCCTGAGCCGGCACGGGCCGCCAGCGCGCCCAGCAGCGCCGGACTCGGCGCGGAAGGCCGGACCGGACCCGCTGCGTCGAACAGCCCCGCGGACCGCAGGAGGTCGTGCAGCGCCGGGCTGGCTCCCCGGACGAGGAGCTCACGACCCTCGACGCGCAACCGGGTGGCCGACTGCTGGAGCGCCACGACGCCGCTGCGCTCGAGCTCGCGGACACCGGAGACGTCGACGGTGACACCGCCGGCGGCGGTCGTGGCGGCAGCGAGCAGCGAGTGCAGCAGCGGCAGCTCAGCCGCCCGGACATCGCCCACGAGCGTGACGACGGCCTGGTCGACGTCGACCTCGACGGCGCCGGTCAACGCGCCTGACCGGCTCATCGTGCGCGGTCCCGCTGCGACGGCGCGGTGCACGTGCCCTGCAGCTCGATGCGCTGCGCCTCGCGCGGCCCGCCGGCCCGCACGACGTCGAGCGGCGGCGGTCGGACTGCGGTCACGGGCATCCTCCGGCGGCTGCGGCCGGGGGCTGGGCCATCGGGGGGACCCGCGACGGGGCGACTTGCGCAGTCCCGTCGTGCCAGCCGGCTGTGGACCCAACCGGGGGCCTGATGCTAGGGCACCTGTGGGTGCCCGTCTACGGATCGACCAAGCACCCGGGGACAGCTCTACGACCAGCCGGGACGCGCGCTGGCACTGTCGGTGAACGTCTCGGTGCACCAGCTGATGGCGGGCGGGTTCGTGGCGTCGACCCTGGAGGTCCTCGAGCAGACCGGCATGCCCCCGGATCTGCTGCTCCTGGAGATCACGGAGAGCGTGTTCATCCACGACGCAGAGCGCGTCCCGCAGGTCATCGCCGACCTGCGGGGCTCTGGCATCGGGGTGGCGCTGGACGACTTCGGCACCGGCTACTCCTCGCTGGGGTACCTGCGGCGCTTCCCGGTCGACCTGCTCAAGATCGACCAGTCCTTCGTGGCCGACATCGGCCTCGACCCGGCGGCCACGACGATCGTGCAGTCGGTGATCTCGCTGGCGTCCGGCCTCGGCCTGTCGGTCATCGCGGAGGGCGTGCAGACCGAGCGGCAGCGGGACGTGCTCACGGCCATGGGCTGCCAGCTCGCGCAGGGCTTCCTGTTCCACCCGGCGCTGCCCGCCCGGGCTGTGGCCAAGCACCTCGCCCGAGCCTGAGCGGCCAGGGCAGGGACTCCGCTGCCCGGCCCCTGTTGCAGTTTTCAGCTTCCGCGTGAAACCACGCCCCGTCGCCCTGCTGGCCCGAGTCCCGGTCTACGGTTCGTGTGAGCATCGTCAGGTGATGTCGTTGACCGCCTCCCGGCTGCAACGGGTGCCGCGTCGGCGCTGGGTGCTGCTGGCCGGTGTGGCGGTAGCGGCGGTCCTGCTCGCGTTGTGGTGGCGTTCGGCCTTCGACGCCCAGCCGGCCCCGGCCCGGTGGGCGGCGGATGCGGAGGCTCCACCCTCGGGCAACGTCACCGTCTTCCAGGCACCACCGGACCTGCCCGCGCTGTCCAAGAGCCCGTTCGAGGACGAGCCGCGGGAGGGCTACGGCGTCAGGGACGCGGTCGTGGCGCCGGACGGCACGGTCTGGGTGCAGCAGGACAGGCGCTTCTTCGAGATCGACAACCAGTCCCTGCAGGGTTGGGACAGCCGGGGCCGGGCGCTGCTGGCTTTGCGGCCGGACGGCGTCGTGGAGGTCCTCGAGACGCCGTACGACGACAACGACGTGGGCGTCGTCCCCCTGTGCGCCGGTAGCGACGGGACCCTGTTCGCCCGCGCAGACAGCTCGGCCGCTCTGGTCGCACGCTCGCCGGCCGGTCAGTGGCGAGAGGTCACGGCAACCGCGCCGGCGGACCCATACCAGTACCCCCGCAACGACGGCGGCCCGGCTTCTGAGACCTTCGTCGGGGCTGAGGGCTGCGCCCTCGAGGCTGACGGTGACCTGCTGGTGCTCGACGGCTGCACCGTCCGGCGCATCGACCAGGCCGGTGTCATCACGACCGTGGCAGGACGAGAGGTGCCGGGCGACCTGGCGTTCGGCTGCGGCGAGGCCGACAACCGCGAGAGCTCGGTACCCAGCCCGGAGCCGCTGCTGCTGTCCGGCCCGGCCACCGCCACCGACCTGCCGCGGATGGTCAGCATCGCGATCGACGCCGACGGCGGCGTCTGGCTGGGCAGCCTGGTCGGGCTCCGGCGTCTGGAGCCCCAGCCGGACGGGTCGTACGTCATCGCCACGGTGCAGACCCGCGCCTTCGGACGGCAGGAGGACATCCGGTGGAGCGTCACCGAGGCGCTGACCGACATCGCCCCGCTCGATGACGGCCGGGTCCTGGTCCTGGGGCAGGCCGGGCTGTTCGTCCTGGGCACCGACGGGGTCCTGCGCGGCACCGACCTGCGGGAGCACCGCCGCATCGCCGTCCGTGGCGGGCAGCTCCTGAGCAGCGGCCCGGTAGCCGATGGTGGCGAAGGCCTACGTCTGGCGCAGATTCCTCACCTGGTGCTCGGGCAGCCCTAGCTGTACTGACCAGGCACGTTCTTCGAAATCGTGTGACGACCACGATCTGAGTGATCTTGGGCTGCGAAGGCGGAACCGCAGGCGCGTTCAAGGAGTCCAAGCGTCATGAGCCCCATCCGCCGTCTGGCCTCCGCCTTCAGCTGCCTGGTGTTGCTGAGCGCATGTGGAGCGGGTGAGGCCACCTTGAGCAGTGAGGGCGGTGCCGACCCGCTACTGCACACCGGTAGCGGCACGGTGCTCGAGTCACCCGATCAAGGACCCGAGCTCTGCCTGGGCCCGATTGCCTTGAGCCTGCCGCCGCAGTGCGGAGGCGTCCCTTTAGTGGGCTGGCAGTGGGAGAGCGTCAGCGGCGAGCAGACAGCGATCGGCACCACGTGGGGGGAGTACGGCGTCACCGGCAGCTTCGACGGTGAGGTCTTGACGCTCACCGAACCCGCTGGTGAGCCGGTGACGACTGCGGGCCCGGGCGCCTCCCATAGCGAGCAGGACCCGTTCGCCACGCCGTGCCCGGAGCCCGCCGGCGGATGGATCCCCGTCGATCCTTCCCGCAGCGGCGAGGACGCCGTCCAGGCGGCCAACGCCTACGCCCAGAGCCAGAGCGACCACGCGGCCTTCTGGGTGGATCACCTCGCCCCGGCCGACCAGGAGCCCGCCGCGGACAGCCCGATGATCCTCAACGTCGCCTTCACCGGCGAGCTGCAGCGGCACGAGCGCGAGCTGCGTCAGGTCTGGGGCGGCCCGCTGTGCGTGCAGGAGATGAAGCACACCGCCGCCGAGCTCCGGGGCATCCAGGACGACTTCTCCAACGGCGCCGCGGCTGAGTCCGGCCTGCAGGTGCTGTGGTCCGGTGCGCTGGAGCACCAGCAGAAGGTCGAGGTGGGCGTCGTCGCGGTGACCGATGCCCAGCGCCAGGACGTCGCGGAGCGGTACGGCGCAGGCCTGGTCGAGCTCGTGCCCGGCCTGAGGCCGGTTCGGTAGGCAGAGACCCGGCTCGTCAGGTCACTGGCCCGGATTGACGCTGCGGGTCGGCCGGAGCAGCCTGGCGCGAGGACCTGTGCGTGGCGACCGTTCTTCTGCCGCCCGGTGAGGCCGCCCAGCTGGTGGGCAACATCGCCGATGGGCTCGCCCGGCTGGCAACCGTCGATGCCGCCTCACCCGCGGAGGTTGCCGAGGGCGGCTTCCTCTCCCCGGGAGACGGCGGTGGGCTCCCCGACGGACCCACGATGCCTTGGGGTGGGCCGTTCGAGGTCGCGGCGCCCCGAGCGCACGGGTGTAGAGCGTCCGGTCGACGTCAAAGACGTGCCGGGTGCCGTGCTTGGCCGTGACGACCAAGCGCCCGGAGGCGCTCGGCCCGAGCTCGGTCTCGCTGTCCGTCATGCCGCCAGCGTGCTCCCCGCCACGGACAGCGCACTTGACGGTGCCAAGCCGGCGCGGCTTGTGTCAGCCGTCGCCCGACAACACCTCCAGGCGACACGTCACCTGCGTGTCGCCCGGTGCCAGGACACCGGTCCGGTACCGCAGGCGGGTCGGCTGCGCGGATGCCGAATCCGCCGCTGGAACAGTCACCATCGTGCTGCAGAGGTCGGTGCCGGGCCGGCTCGCGTCCAGCTCGGAGTCTGACAGCGGCCGGCAGCCGCTGGGCTCGCAGCCCTGCGTCCAGGCGCTCACCTCTAGCTTGCCTGCCACGACGTCCAGCACGACCGTGTCCGACTCGCCGAGCTGCACCGCGCCTCGAGCAAGCTCGGAGCCTGCCGGTCCGTCGGTCACCGACACGACCCCGTAGCCGCCTTCGACGAAGAGCATCCCGACCAGAACGAGCTCGACGTCGATGGTCGGGGCGGAACTCACGGGCCTCGGCGCCGTAGATGGGCCGGATACGGGCTCCGGGTCAGTCACGTCCGCCGGGGTTGAGCCGCTGCAGCCCAGCAGGCCGGTGAGCAGAAGACTTGCGAGCACACCTGCGCGGCTTGGTGACACGTCGTTGTGACGGCGCCGACGTGCTGATGGTTCCGAGCAAGGGCGGCCGCAGGCTCGGTTCTGGCCGGGCGGCGGCGGCCGTTGGGTTTCGCGGCGCGACTCACGCGCGTGCTGGGCGACACGGCTCTTGGACAGGCCCGTCGCCCGGGCGATGCCGTCGTAGCTCAGCCAGCAGGGCGACGGCCGCAGTGAAGGTGATCGAAGCACCAGCAAACCGCACTACGCGTATTGCGCTACGCCTGCTGCGTCGTGTCGCCGAGGGCGTCCAGCACGTCGTCCACCGCCCGGCCCTGGTCGAGCGGGTGACGCAGCGGCCCGCCGAGCACGTGGTAGGAGTTGCGGCGGCCCACCCGGGTGCGTCGCACGTAGCCGGCGCCCTCGAGGTCACCCAGGATGAGTTGGACGGCGCGTTCGGTGACCCCGACGGCGTCAGCGATCTCGCGCAGCCGCGCGTGCGGGTCGCGGCGCACGACGAGCAGCACGTGGGCGTGGTTGGTGAGGAAGGTCCAGCCCCGTGCTGCCGGTGCGCCGCCGTCCGCCTCGGCCATGGTGTCGAGCGTAGAGGTGCCTCAGCCCCTGGAGCGCAGGGTGAGCGCCACGCCGCCGTGCGCCGCCAGCGCGCCGTCGTCGACCAGCGCCACCCAGCCCCCGCGCTCCAGGACCAGCTCGATGAGCTCGTCGACGGCATCGTCGATCACCTCCGGGTGCTCGACGTCGGTGGCGGGAAGGAGCAGGTCGCCGTCGTCGCTGACCCGTGCGGGGTAGAAGAGCCCCTGCTCGACGGCGAGCATCTCGGGCCTTTCGGTGCGCGCGGCGAGCCAGGCGGCGGCCATGCCCGCCGCGGCCCGCCGGGCGCCGATTCGTCGGTCCAGCAGGTCCAGCGCCTCCTGCTGGCGGGAGAGCAGGTAGCTCTCCAACGCGGGCCGGATCCGCTCGGCCAGCACCGAGAGCGGCTCGGTGGACAGGTTCACCGGGATCGAGCCGGCCAGCCGGCCGAGGTTGGTCGACTGGCCGGTGAACGCGGCGAGGACCCGCTTGCTGCCGGCCAGCACCAGGGGGGCCGGGTGCAGCCGGAGGTAGGTGGCCAGCGCCCGGTCGACGGTCCGGAAGAAGGCGGCGGTGTCCTTCTCGTCGCGGTCGGCGCGGGCTCCGTCGCCTTTGCGCTGACGGGCGTCGCGCAGGGGGAAAGCACTGGTCCGCGCCGGCCGCAGCTGGTCCCCCGCCCCCTCGAACAACCGTGCCTCGCGGCTGCTGAGCACGAGTACCGCGTGCCGCGGCGTGCGGTGCAGCGAGCGCACCAGGTCCCGGGTGGCGAAGGAGGGGTCCACGACGACCCGCTCCCGCACTGTCACCGGCAGGCGCAGGGCCACCGCGGTGTGCGCGCTGGAGTAC
>JAJAYV010000413.1 GCA_026786045.1 Frankiaceae bacterium
ATAGGACAGACGCAGCCGCAGCAGCGGGATGAGCGACTGCCCGCCCGCCAGGACCTTGGCGTCGTCGCCGCGCTCGGCCAGCGCCGCGACGGCCTCGTCGACCGAGCCGGCCCGGAGGTAGTCGAACTGCGCCGGGATCATCGCGCGTCCTCGGAGTACGCGATGGTCCCCGAGGCCGCGAGGTCACCACTGCCGTCACCGGCGTGAATGGCGCGCCAGACGCGTTCGGGTGTGCAGGCCATCCGGACGTCGTCGACGCCGAACTGACGGACCGCGTCGACGATCGCGTTCACCACGGCGGGTGTCGAGGCGATGGTGCCGGCCTCGCCGATGCCCTTGACGCCGAGCGGGTTGGTGGTCGACGGGGTCACGGTGCGGTCGGTGTCGAAGTGCGGCAGGTCGGAGGCGGCCGGCACGAGGTAGTCGACCAGGCTGCCCGTCACCAGGTTGCCGTCATCGTCGTAGACGGCCTCCTCGTAGAGCGCCTGCCCGATCCCCTGCGCCAGGCCGCCGTGCACCTGGCCCTCGACGATCATCGGGTTGACCACGTTGCCGATGTCGTCGACGCAGACGTACTTGCGGATTGTCGTCTTCCCCGTCTCGGTGTCGACCTCGACCGCGCACAGGTGGGTGCCGTGCGGGTAGCTGAACGTCGAGGGGTCGACCGTGGAGTTGGCCTGCAGGGTCGGCTCGGTGCCCTCGGGCAGGTTGTGCGCGGTGAAGGCCTCGAAGGCGACCTCCTGGATCGTCTTGGTGGACCCGGGGGAGCCCTTGACGCCGAAGGTGCCGTCCTTGAACTCCAGGTCGTCCGGATCGGCCTCGAGCATGTGCGCGGCGATGACCTTGGCCTTGTCGACGACCCGCCCGGCGGCGGCCACCACGGCCATGCCGCCGACGACCAGTGACCTCGACCCGTAGGTGTCCATGCCGTACGGCGACGACGCGGTGTCGCCGTAGATCACCGTGACCGCGTCGGGGTCGACCCCGAGGGCGTCGGCCGCGATCTGGCTCCACGCGGTGACATGGCCCTGCCCGTGCGGCGACGTGCCGGTGACGACCTCGACGACCCCGGTGGGCAGCACCCGGACTGTCGCGTGCTCCCAACCGCCGGCGACGTACTTGAGGCTGGCAAGGATCTTCGACGGCGCCAGGCCGCACATCTCGGTGAAGGTGGAGACGCCGATGCCGAGCTGGACCGGGTCCTTGCTCTCGCGGCGCTGCTGCTGCTCACGACGCAGGCCGTCGTAGTCGAGCATCTCCTTGGCCCGCGCCGTCGCGGCCTCGTAGTTGCCGGAGTCGTACTCCAGCCCGGCGATGCTCGTGTAGGGGAACTCCTCGTGCTTGATCCAGTTCCTCTCCCGCAGCTCCAGCGGGTCCACGCCCAGCTCGGCGGCGAGGTCGTCCATGATCCGCTCGATGGCGAAGGTCGCTTCCGGCCGCCCCGCGCCCCGGTAGGCGTCGGTCGGCGTGGTGTTGGTGAAGACGCCGGTGCAGGTGAAGTCCAGCGCCTCCATCTTGTAGATGCCGTTGAACATGAAGGCGCCGAGCAACGGGGTGCCAGGTGTGATGATGTGCAGGTACGCCCCCATGTTGGCCAGCAGGTCCACGCGCAGGCCCAAGATCTTGCCCTCGTTCGTGACGGCGAGCTCGATCTCCTGGAGCTGGTCGCGCCCGTGGTGGGTCACCTGGGCGTTCTCACTGCGCGACTCGGTCCACTTGACCGGCCGGCCGAGCAGGGCCGAGATCTGCACGACGAGGATCTCCTCGCGGTAGAACTGCAGCTTGGAGCCGAAGCCACCGCCGACGTCGGGTGCGACGACCCGGATGCGGTTCTCCGGGATGCCGGTGCTCAGCGCCAGCAGCACCCGCAGGATGTGCGGGATCTGGGTCGAGGACCAGATCGTCACCTCACCGTCGGCCCCGGTCGGGGCCGCGACCACGGCGCGGGGCTCCATGGCCATCGGGATCAGCCGCTGGTTGACGTAGTGGCGGGTGAACACCCGGTCCGCCTTGGCCTTGGCCGCCTCGTAGTCACCGGTCCCGAACTTCCACGTGTAGCACTTGTTGGTGCCGGGGTCGTCGTGGACCGGCGTCGAGCCCTCGACCAGCGCGTCGTTCATGTCGAGCACCGGCGGGAGCGGCTCGTAGTCGACCTCGATGGCCTCGAGCGCGTCGGCGGCCAGGTAGCGATTCTCCGCGATGACGACAGCGACGGCGTCCCCCACGTAACGCACCTTGTCCAGGGCGAGCGCGAGGTGCGGAGGCATCACCATGTCATCGGTGACCGGCCACACGCAGAGCGCGCCGGTGTTCTTGTCCCCGAGGTCCGCGCCGGAGTACGCGGCGACGACACCCTCCCGGGCCAGCGCACCGGACACGTCGACGCGGGTGATCCGCGCGTGGGCCATCGGGCTGCGCAGCACCGCCATGTGCAGCATGCCCGGCAGCACGATGTTGTCGGTCCAGTTGGTGCGGCCGGTGACCAGCCGGGCGTCCTCCTTGCGACGCATCGGCTGCCCGACGGACTTCTGTCGGCCGACGACCTCGGGGACGGTCTCGGTGGCGGTCACTTGGCACCTCCCTTGCCGCCCGCAGCGACCATCGCCACAGCCTTGACGATGTTCTGGTAGCCGGTGCAGCGGCACAGGTTGCCCTCGAGGCCGTGCCTGATCTCTTCCTCGTCCGGGTGCGGGTTGTCCTCCAGCAGATCGATGGCCGCCAGCACCATCCCCGGCGTGCAGTAGCCGCACTGCAGCGCG
>JAJAYV010000414.1 GCA_026786045.1 Frankiaceae bacterium
GCGCTGCTCGCCGCGCCGGGCGTTGGCCAGGCACCCGCGCGCGACGGCGTACGACCAGGGCAGCTCGGCGCCGGCCGGCGCGTCGTCGAGCCGCCGCCACAGCACCAGCAGCACGTCGCCGAGCACGTCCTCGGCCTGGTCGGCCGGGCAGCGGCGGCGCAGGTAGCGCTGGACCGGCTCCCACACCAGGGCGGCCAGCTGCTCGTAGCGCTGCCGACGGTCGTCCACGACAGCAGTGTGTCCGGTTGCCTGGCGTTCCTGCCGCCGCCGCGCGGGATCAGTCGGTCGGGACGTCCTCGGGCAGCTTGCGCGCCTGCGGTGGACCGGTGCGGTGCTGGCGCCGTGCACGCAGCACCTCGATGACGATGGGCAGCACCGACAGCGCGATGATCAACAGGATGATCGGCTCGATGTTATCGGCGACGAACTCGATCTGGCCGAGGAAGTAGCCCAGCAGCGTGACGCCTACACCCCAGAGCACGCCACCGATGACGTTGTAGGTCACGAAGGTGCGGTAGCGCATCCGCGAGACGCCGGCGACGACCGGGGCGAAGGTGCGCACGATCGGTACGAAGCGCGCGATGACGATCGTGCGCGCGCCGTACCGCTCGAAGAACTCGTAGGACTTGTCGACGTACTCCTGCCGGAACAGCCGGGAGTCGGGCTTGTTGAAGATGCGCGGGCCGGCCGTCTTGCCGATCAGGTAGCCGACCTGGTCGCCGGCGATCGCCGCGAGCGGCACGGTCACCAGGACCAGCCAGAGCGGCAGGACGTCCTGGGTGTTGATGAGCAGCCCGGCGGTGAACAGCAGCGAGTCACCCGGCAGGAAGAAGCCGACCAGCAGACCGCTCTCGACGAAGACGACGAGCAGCAGGACGGCGAGACCGGCGCCGACGAGCGCGTCCGGGGACAGCCACTCCGGACCGAGGGCAAGGGTCGTCGGCATCGACCCAGGCTATCCGCCAGTACGGTCCCCTCCATGTCACGTGAGCGGCTGGTGGTCATCGGCGGGGACGCCGCAGGAATGAGCGCGGCGAGCCAGGCGCGCAAGCGCCGCGGCGTCGACGACCTGGAGATCGTGGCCTTCGAGCGCGGTCGCGCGACGTCGTACTCCGCCTGCGGCATCCCCTACTGGATTAGTGGTGCGGTCGACAGCGAGCAGGACCTGATCGCCCGCACCCCCGAGCAGCACCGCGCCAACGGGATCGACCTGCGGATGCGCACCGAGGTGGTCGGCATCGACACCGCCACGCGCCGGGTGTCGGCCCGCGACCTCGAGACCGGCCGGGAGTACGACGAGGCGTACGACCAGCTGGTCTACGCGACGGGCAGCGTGCCGATGCGGCCGCGGGCCGAGGGCTTCGACGCGCCGGGGGTCTACGGCGTGCAGGTGCTCGACGACGGCGTGCAGCTCATCGCCGAGCTCGACAGCGGCCGGGTCGAGCGGGTCGTCGTCGTGGGCGGCGGCTACATCGGGCTCGAGCTCGCGGAGGCCTGCCAGGTGCGCGGCCTCGACGTCACCGTCGTCGACCGGTCGGCGCCGCCGCTCGGCACCTTCGACCCCGACATCGGCGCGTTCGTCGCCGACGCGGTCACCGACATGGGGATCGCGCTCGTGCTCGGCGACGGCGCGGCGAAGGTGGAGACCGGCCCGGACGGTCGCGCGGTCGCGGTGCACACGCAGAGCGGCCGGCGGCTGCCCGCCGACCTCGTCGTGCTGGGCCTCGGCGTACGGCCCAACGTCGCGCTGGCCGAGGCGGCCGGCATCCCGCTCGGGGCGTCCGGCGGCATCACCGTGGACAACCGGATGCGCACGCTCGTTGACGGCGTGTGGGCGGCCGGCGACTGCGTGGAGAGCTGGCACCGGCTGTCCGGCCAGCGGATGGTCGTCGCGCTCGGCACCCACGCCAACAAGCAGGGCCGGGTGGTCGGCATCAACCTCGGCGGCGGCTACGCGACCTTCCCCGGGGTCATCGGCACCGCGGTGACGAAGGTGTGCGACCTCGAGGTCGCGCGCACCGGGCTGTCGGAGGCCGAGGCGGAGGCAGCCGGCTACTGCTTCGTCACCGCGCACGTCGACTCGACGACCCGGGCCGGCTACTTCCCGGGCGCCAAGCCGATCCGGGTGAAGCTGCTGGCCGAGAAGCGCAGCGGCACGCTGCTCGGCGCCCAGATCGTCGGCCGCGATGGCGCGGCCAAGCGCATCGACGTGCTCGCGACCGCGATCTGGAACGAGATGAGCGTCGACGAGGTGCTCAGCCTCGACCTGTCCTACGCGCCGCCCTTCGCGCCGGTCTGGGACCCGGTGCTCATCGCCGCGCGCAAGGCCTTCGAGGCGGTCGAGGCCGACGTCCGGCGCGACCTCCGCAGCGCAAGGGGCTAGCCGACCATGTAGCCGGCGAGGTCGCTGATGAGCTGGACGTCGCCCGCGGCGTTGCGGATGCGGACCCGGCCGTCGCTGCCGATCTTGACGACCGCGGCGTTGGCGCGGGTCTGGCCGCCGCCGAGGTTGAGGTTGCTCACCGTCGGCAGCGCCGCGGTGCTCGGATAGGCGCGCACGTTGGTGGACGTGGTGACGCCGGTCGCGGTCAGGTTGAGCACGGCCGCGGTCGCGCCGGCCGGGACGCCCCGGGCGCCCGCCACGCGCAGGTCGACGAAACCGGCTGCCGTGGTGGCGATCGGCGCGGCTCCGACCCCGCTGCGGGTGTCGAGGAAGCGGACCGGCGCGACAGGCACGAAGCGACCGGTGGAGCCGGCCGAGTAGTAGCCGGCGACGTCGGCGATGAGGTCGACCGCGCCGTTGGCGTTGCGCAGCCGGACCTTGCCGCCCGCGCCGACCGTGACGGTCACGAGGTTGGCGACGGTCTGGTTCGGCCCGACGTTGAGGTTGCTGACCGTCGGGAAGCCCGTGCCGCTGGCCGGCGTCGGGTAGACGCGGACGTTGGTGTCGGCGTTGCCGCCGGTGGCGGTCACGTTGAGCACGACGGCCGTGGCGTCGCCGGGGACGGTGATGGTCCGGCCGTCGACGGTCTGCAGCGCGCCGGTGATCTGCACGTCGAGGGTGCCGGCGGCGCCGACCTTCGCGACGGGCGCGCCGACGTTGTTCGGCGCCGGGCGGGTGTCGAGGACGCGGCCCGGGTCGACGGCGGTGAAGCCGACGCCGGCGGTGCCGGACGGGACGTAGTAGCCGGCGATGTCGGCGATGAGGTCGACGGTGCCGCCGGAGTTGCGCAACCGCACCGACCCGTTGCTGCCGATGGTGGCGGTGACGAGGTTCGGCACGACCTGGCCGGGGGCGGCGTTGAGGTTGCTGCTGCGCGGGACGGCGCCGTCGGTGGGCGTCGGGTAGACGCGCACGTCGGTGTTGGCGGTGACGCCCGCGGCGGTCACGTTGAGCACGAC
>JAJAYV010000415.1 GCA_026786045.1 Frankiaceae bacterium
CGGGGATAGGTTTAAAAGACACTGGCGTGGGTGGGCGGGGGGGGCGCGGGGTCGGGGGCCCACGCGGGGGGGTCGGCGCGGGCGGGCTCGGTCTGCACGACGGTGGCGTCGGCCAGCGCGCCGGTGGCGGAGACGGGCGCCGCGGCGCCGACCTCGACCGAGGTCGCCGGCGCGAGCGGGCTGCGCACGGCGTCGTCGCCGCTCACGCGCTCCTTGGCCTGGGCGACGCCGCTCTTGACCGACTCGGCCGCGGCGGCCGCCTTGACCTTGACGACCTCGGCGGCGTGGGCCGAGGCCTCCTTGACGGTGGCGACCGCCTGCTGCGCGTCGGCCTTGGCCTGGGTCTTGGTGCGGTCCACGACCCGCTTGGGACTCACCTTGTCGGCGATGGCGTCGAGCGTTTCGGCGAGGTCCTCGCGGGTGCGCTCGATGTCCTGGGCCAGCTGCTCCGGGTCGGGCGAGCCGCCCTTGCCCGCGTCGGTCCGTGGAGAGGCCGCACCGCGGCGGGGCGACCACGAGCCCTCCACGGCCTCGTCGCCGGGGCCCTTGCTGCTGTCGTTCGCCACGTGCTCGCTCCTCGGTGCCGTCTGCCGGTGCTGCGACCGGACCCTATCGATCATGTCCTGCCGGACGGGGTGCCCGCAGGGACCCGGCAGGAACCGTCTTCGAGGTGCGCCCCCGGGCCGGCGGTGCCTCGCTCGTCGCCGACGTCGGTGCTGCACCGCTTGTGCTGTTGCGAACAAGTGGCAACAACCGAGCAGCAGCAGTAGCGTTGGCAGCATGCACTTGACCCTGCGCACCGTCCCGCTCGCGACGGCCGCCGCGCTCGCCCTCACCGCCTGCGGCTCCTCGGACCCGCAGAGCCCCGCCGCGGCCGACGACGGCCGGCTGTCGATCGTCTCGACGGTCGCCCCCATCACCTCGATCGTGGCCAACATCGTCGGCGACCGGGCCCGGATCACCGGCGTCGTCCCGGAGGGCACCAACAGCCACACCTTCGAGCCGCCGCCGCAGATCTCGGCGGTGATGGAGCAGGCCGACCTGGTGTTCGTCAACGGCCTGCAGCTCGAGGAGCCGACCTTCGAGCTGGCCGAGCAGAACGCGCCTGACGACGCCGAGCTGGTCAAGCTGGGCGACCTGGTGCTGCCGGAGGAGGACTACCTCTACGACTTCTCCTTCCCGGAGGAGGACGGCAAGCCCAACCCGCACCTGTGGACCGACCCGACGTACGCCATCGCCTACGCCGACGTCGTCCTCGAGACCCTCGTCGAGCGCGACCCCGAGGGCGCCTCGACGTACGAGGCCAACCACGAGGCGTTCGTGGCCAACGCGCAGGCGCTGTCCGACGCCCTGGAGGCCGACCAGGAGACGATCCCGGCCGGCAAGAAGCAGCTGCTGACCTACCACGACGCCTACGCCTACTTCGCCAAGACCTACGGCTGGGAGGTCGTCGGGGCGGTGCAGCCGTCGAACTTCGAGGACCCGCAGCCGCGCGAGATCGCGCGCATCATCGACCAGGTGCGCGAGCGCCAGGTGCCGGTCGTCTTCGGCTCCGAGGTCTTCCCGTCAGCAGTGCTGGAGCAGATCGCGGCCGAGACCGGCGCGCGGTACGAGGACAGCCTGCGCGACGACGACCTTCCCGGCGGCCCGGGCGACCCGGAGCACTCTTGGATGGGGCTCATGCGCTTCAACTACGTCACGATGATCGAGGGCCTCGGCGGCAAGGCTGAGCAGCTCCAGGCGCTCGACGTCTCCGACGTGACCGTCGACGAGGCCGAGTACCCGCAGTGACCGCGCCGCTGATCGCCCTCGACAACGCCAGTTTCGGCTACGACGGCGCTGCGGTGCTGTCGCACGTCACCTACGCCGTCGAGGCGGGCGAGTTCACCGGCATCGTCGGGCCGTCCGGATCGGGTAAGACGTCACTGCTCAAGTTGCTCCTGGGCACCGTGTCGCCGCAGCACGGGATGGTCGTGCGCCGTCCGGACGTCGCCATGTCGTACGTCCCGCAGCTCGAGACGGTGAACTGGAACTTCCCCGTCACGGTCGCGGAGTGCGTGCTCATGTCCCGCGTGAGCACCCGGCTGCTGCCCTGGCCGACGCAGCAGGAGCGGCGCGACGTCGACGCCGTCCTCGACCGCCTGGGCATCAGCGAACTGGCCGGCCGCCACATCCGGGAGCTGTCCGGCGGTCAGCAGCAGCGCATGTTCATCGCCCGCGCGCTGCTCCGCCGCCCGCAGCTGCTGCTGATGGACGAGCCGACCTCGGGCGTCGACATCGGCACCCGGCACGAGGTGCTGCACCTGCTCGACGAGCTGCACCGCGACGGCCTGGCGATCGTGCTCACCACCCACGACCTCAACGGCATGGCCGCGCACCTGCCGAACCTCGTCGCCCTCAACCGGACCGTCATCGCCCATGGGGCACCGAGCGAGGTCATCGTCCCCGACGTGCTCGAGCAGACGTTCGGGGCGCGGATGGAAGTGCTGCAGCACCTCGGCATGCCGGTCGTCGTCGACGGCAGCGACCAGGTGCGGCTGAGGACGGTGGCGGGATGACGCTCTGGCAGACGCTGCTCGACCCGTTCAACTACCAGTTCTTCCAGAAGGGGCTGGTTGCCGCCGTCATCGCCGGCGCGCTGTGCGGGCTCATCGGCGTCTACGTCACGCTGCGCGGGATGAGCTACATCGGCCACGGGCTCTCGCACGCCATCTTCGGCGGCTACGCCGCAGCGCCGCTGCTCGGCATCCCGGTGGTGCTCGGGGCCGGCGCGTGGGGGCTGGCCTCCGCGCTGGCCATCAACGCCGTCGCGCGCACCAAGCGGATCGGCGCAGACGCCGCGATCGGCGTGGTCACCACCGCGTCGTTCGCGCTGGGCGTCGCGCTGCTGACGAAGTTCGGCAACAAGGGGCCGTCCTTCGACGCGCTGCTGTTCGGCAGCATCAACGGTGTCTCGACCTCGGACCTGCTGCTGCTCGCCGGTGCGCTGCTGTTCGCGGCGGCGGTGTTCACCGTGCTCTACCGGGCGTTCCTGTTCTCCACCTTCGACCCCGAGGTCGCCGACGTCTCGGGCGTCAGCGTGCGGCGCATGGACGCACTGCTCATGCTCGTGCTGTCGGTGTCCATCCTCGCCACGCTGAAGATCATCGGTGTGACGCTCGTGGCGGCGACGCTGGTCATCCCGGCGGTCGTGGCCCGGATGCTGTCGGACTCGTTCAGCCGGATGCTCTGGATCTCGACCGGTCTGGGCGCCGCTGCCGGCGCGGTGGGGATGTACCTGTCCTTCCAGCTGGAGATCCCGTCGGGCACGACCATCGTGCTCGTCAACGCGGCCGTCTTCGTCGCCGTCCTCGTCGTCACCCGTGGCCAGGCGCTGCGCCGGGCCGGCGGGCTCGACGACCACGTCGAGTCCGGCGCCCCCGCGCCGCTGGCCGGCGCGGTGCGCTGACAGGACCGGCTGACAGGATCGGGGCCATGGCCGCCACCCCCCGACTGTCCCCCGGCGACCCCGCGCCGGACTTCACCCTCCCGGACGCCGACGGCAACCCCGTCGCGCTGTCCGGCCTGCGCGGCCGCAAGGTCGTGCTCTACGCCTACCCGGCCGCCTCGACCCCCGGCTGCACCACGCAGGCCTGCGACTTCCGCGACAGCCTGGCCTCGCTGCAGGCCGCGGGGTACGAGGTCGTCGGCGTCTCGCCAGACACGACCGAGAAGCTGGCGCGCTTCCGCGCCGCCGAGGGGCTGAGCTTCCCGCTGCTGTCCGACCCGGACAAGGCGGTGCTGACGGCATACGGCGCCTACGGCGAGAAGAGCCTCTACGGCAAGACCGTCGTCGGCGTGATCCGCTCGACCTTCGTGCTCGACGAGCAGGGCACCGTGACCGCCGCGTCGTACGCCGTGAAGGCGAAGGGGCACGTCGCCAAGCTGCGTCGCGACCTCGGGCTGGACTGAGCCGTCAGGCGTAGACCTGCACCCGGGCGGCGTCGACGCTGGCCCACAGCTGCCGGCCGGGCCGCAGGTCGAGCTCCCTCAGGGCCGTGGCGGGGACGACGGCCTCGACCGCGGGGGCGCCGTCGAGCTGCACATGGGTGCCGGCGCCGCGCTGCTCGAC
>JAJAYV010000416.1 GCA_026786045.1 Frankiaceae bacterium
CCACGGGGGCTGCCCCCCGCCGCGGGCCCGCGGCCCCCCGGTGGCCCCGCCCCGCCGCGGCTCCCCCCCGCCTCGCGGGGGGGCGTACACCCCCCGCCCCCGCGCGCGGCCGGCGGGCCCGCCCACGGCCAGGCCGTACAGGTACGGCCGGCCGAGAAGGACCGCGCGGGCGCCGAGCGCCAGCGCCTTGGCGACGTCCGTGCCGCGCCGCACACCGGAGTCGACGAGCAGCTCGAGGTCGTTGCCGACCTCCTGCGCGATCACGTCGAGCGCGGTCAGGGTGGCCGGCGCGTGGTCGAGCTGGCGACCGCCGTGGTTGGACACCACCACGGCATCGACGCCGTGGTCGGCAGCGCGGCGGGCGTCCGCCGGCGACAGGATGCCTTTGAGCACCAACGGTCCGTCCCAGGCGTCGGCGATCCAGTCGAGGTCGTCCCAACTGACGGTCGGGTCGAATTGGGCGCCGACGAACTCCATGACGGCGGTCGGCTGGTCGGCGACGTGCCGCACGTTGGCGAAGGTCAGCGGCTCGGAGCCGAGCAGGCCCCACCACCAGCGGGGGTGGCGCGCGCCGTCGACGAGCGTGCGCAGGTCGAGCGCGGGCGGGATGGTGAGGCCGTTGCGCTGGTCGCGCTCGCGCGCGCCGGGCACGGGCGTGTCGACGGTGAGCACGAGCGCGCGGTAGCCGGCGTCCTGAGCGCGCGCCACGAGGTCCTTCGACAGGCCACGGTCGCGCCAGACGTAGAGCTGGAACCACAGTGCCGCGTCACCGACCGCGCGGACGTCCTCGAGCGACGTCGTGCCCAGCGTGGCCGCGACGTACGGCACGCCGAAGCGCTCGGCCGACGCGGCGACGGCCCGCTCGCCGTCGGGGTGCACCATCCGCGTGAAGCCGGTCGGCCCGAGCACGAGCGGCAGGGCGCACGAGACGCCGAGCACCTCGGTGCGCAGGTCGACCGCGCCGACGTCGCGCAGCACCTGCGGGACGAGCTCCCAGTCGTCGAACGCCGCACGGTTGCGGCGCAGCGTGACCTCGTCCTCGGCACCGCCGTCGACATAGTCGAAGGCAGCACGCGGCAGCCGGCGGCGGGCCGCGGTGCGAAGGTCGTCCACGGTGTGGCACCGCTGCAGCCGGTGCGCATCCGTCGGGAGCCGCGGCCGCTCGAGCCGCAGCAGCGACGCCATCTCCGCGGGCCTCACCCGCCTTCCATCGCGACGCTTCCGCCGGCCGGTCGCGGCTCGCCGTCGCCCGCACCGCCCGCGGGGGAGAAGTCGCCGCCGAGGTAGGTCGCCTGGACGCGCGCGTCGCCGAGCAGCTCGGACGGCACGCCGGTGAACACGACCCGGCCGCGGTCCATCACATAGCCGCGGTCGGCGATGGCGAGCGCAGCCCGGGCGTTCTGCTCGATGAGCACGAGCGTGAGGCCGTCGTCGCGCAGCACGCCCAGGGCGGTGAAGATCTCGCCGACCAGCCGGGGCGCGAGCCCGACGCTGGGCTCGTCGAGCATGAGCACGGTCGGACGGGCCATCAGCCCGCGCGCGACGGCGAGCATCTGCTGCTCTCCTCCCGATAGCGTCCCGGCGGCCTGCCCGAGGCGGTCGGCCAGTCGGGGGAACAGCGCGAGCGCGCGCTCGCGGTCGGCGTCGCGCTCCGCGGACGGACGACGGCGGCGGGTGTAGGCACCGAGCAGCAGGTTGTCGGCGACGGTGAGGGTCGGGAAGACCAGCCGGTTCTCGGGCACGTGCGCCAGTCCCGACGCGGCCAGCTTTTCCGGGCCCTTGCCGGTGACGTCGGTGCCGTTGACCAGAACGGTGCCGTCTCTGACCTTCAGCAGCCCGGACAGCGCCCGCAGCAGCGTGGTCTTGCCGGCCCCGTTGGCGCCGATCACCGCGACGAGCTCGCCCGTGCCGACCTCGAGGTCCACGCCGTGCAGCACCTCGAGCCGGCCGTAACCGGCATGCAGTCCCTGCACCTGCAGGCTCATGAGGCGCTCGGCCCCTCGACCGAGGCGAGCTCGGACCCGTCGTCGGTCTCGACGCCGAGGTAGGCCGAGATGACGGCGGGGTCGCGGCGGACCTCAGCGGGGGTGCCGAGCGCGATCCGGACGCCGTCGTCCAGGACGGCGATGCGGTCGGCGAGTGCCAGCACGGCTTCCACGTCGTGCTCGACGAGCACGATCGCCATGCCGCCCGCACGCAGCCGCCGGAGCAGCAGGGCCAACTCGCTGCGCTCGGCGCCCGACAGCCCCGCCATCGGCTCGTCCAGCAGTAGCAGGTCCGGCTCCAGCGCCAGCGCCCGAGCGATCTCGACCAACCGCTGACGTCCGAAGGGCAGGTCGACTGCGAGGCGGTCGGCGTCCGGGCCGAGACCAAGGAGTTCGACGAGGTCGCGGGCGGAGCGCTCGAGCGCCCGCTCCTCCGCTCGGGCCGGTAGCACGAGCGCGCCGCGCAGCAGGCCTGCCCTGCTCCGCAGGTGTCGGCCGACCTTGACGTTGCCCAACACCGTCGACGACGTGAAGATCTGCAGGTTCTGGAAGGTGCGGGTCGCCCCGGCCATGGCGATGACGTGCGGCTTGCGCCCTTCGACCCGCTTGCCGGACATGGTCACGGTGCCCGAGGTGGGGATGACCGCGCCGCTGATCATGTTGAAGGCGGTCGTCTTGCCGGCGCCGTTCGGGCCGATGAGGGCGACGATCTCGCCGGCATGCACGGTGAGGTCGAGGGAGTCGACCGCGACGACCCCGCCGAAGCGCTTGGTCAGCCCCTCGACGACGAGCAGCGGCGTGCCGGGCTCGGGGCGGCCTTCGCGGACCAGGAGCGGTCCGCCGTCGACCTGCCGTGCCGGCGCTCCGGGATCGGGAGCCGCGCCGTCGGACGGGCCACGACGGATCCTGCCCACCAGCAGCTGGAACGCCTGGTGCAGGCCGCCGGGTAGAAAGATCATGATCAGGGTCAGAGCGATGCCGAACCCGATCAGCTGAACCTCACCGACCGCTCCCGGGACGAGCTCGGGGATGAGCCGTCGCAGGCCGTCGTCGAGCCCCTCAACCGCGAACGCACCGACCACGGCGCCGTAGACCGAGCCGACCCCGCCGAGCACCGCCATCAGCAGGAACTTCACCGACAGCGGGAAGTTCGCTGCGTTCGGATTGACCACGGCGATCCAGTGCGCGAAGGCGGTGCCCGCGACCGAGGCGTAGGCCGCCGAGAGCACGAACACCTGCACCCGCAGCCGGAACGTGTCGACCCCCAGCGACTCCGCGGCGACCTCGGAGTCGTTGACGGCGCTGAGCGCCCGGCCGATGCGGCTCTCGACGATGTTGCGGGCCAGCAGCAGCGCTACCAGCACGACCGGCGTGAGCAGGAGGAAGTACTCGGTGGCGGAGTCGTACACCCGCCCGTTCACGTCCGGCTTCTCGATGCCGAAGATTCCCGAAGTCGCGCCGAGGAAGTCGGACTCGGTGGCCAGGACGGCGACGATGATGCCGAAGCCGAGCGTGGCCAGGGCCAGGTAGTGCCCGCGCAGGCGCAGAAGCGGCAGACCGACCAGCAGCGCCGCGGTCATGGTCACGGCCACGGCGACGACGGAGGCGAGCAGCGCGTTGACGGCGTACTCGGTGACCAGCACTGCCTGCGTGTAGGCGCCGATGGCGAAGAAGCCGGCCTGGCCGAGGCTGACCTGGCCGGCCAGGCCCATCAGCAGCGACAGGCCAAGGGCCGCGATGGCGTAGATCATCGCGTAGACGCCGACGCCGACGAGGCTGCCCGGTGCCACGAACGGGAAGGCGGCCAAGAAGACGAGCAACAGCAGCATGCTGACGAGGTCGCCGCGACGTCCGCGGTGGCGGCTGGGTGCCTCGGTCGACAGGCGGTGGACGGACTCGGAATCGACGGTCACCCTCACACCCTCGCTTCCGCATGCCGGCCGAAAATTCCACCGGGACGCACCACCAGCACAACGATGAGCAGAAGGAAGGCCACAGCGTCGCGCAGGCCGGTGCTCACATATCCGGCGGTCAGCGTCTCCAGGACACCGAGCACGAACCCCCCGAGAACGGCGCCGCGGATCGACACCAGCCCGCCAAGGGTGGCGGCGACGAAGCCCTTCAGGCCGAGCGCGAGCCCGGACTCCCACGAGGTGAAGTACACCGGGCTGGACAGCACGCCGGCCAGGGCGCCGACGATGCCGGCGATGAGGAAGCTGATGAGGGAGGCTCGACCCAGCGAGATGCCGACCAGCCGGGCGGCCACCGGCTGCTCGGCGCAGGCCCGCAGCGCCTTACCGGTGACCGTGCGGTCGTAGAACCAGTAGACGGCCGCCGAGACCACAGCCGCGACGAGCAGAATCCACAGGTCCTGGTAGCGGATGCTCACGCCGGCCACCGTGACGATGCCGGGCGTGATGGCCTCGAGCCCCTCGGCGTTTGGCCCGTAGACCAAAAGCATGAGCGCCTTGAGGGCGGTTGAGACGCCGAGCGTGAGGATCAGCGACACGAGCGTGGTCATCGCCTTGACCGGCGCGATGGTCAACCGCTCCATGACGACGGCGACCACCGCCACCGTGGCCACGGCGACCACGACCGCGACCGGCAGCGGCAGCCCGCTGGCCCGGGCGGAGATGGCCACCAGCCCGGCCAGGGCGGCGAACTCGCCCTGGGCCAGGTTGATGACGCCGCTCACCGCGAAGATCGCGACGAAGCCGATGGCGATGAGCGCGTAGATCGCGCCTTGGCTCAGCCCTGCGAACAGGAGCTGGAGCAGGTCGGTCACGCGGCGGTCAGCCCGTCGCCTGGTCGTCCAGCCGCTTCCACTTGCCGTTTTCGACGGTGACCAGCTGCAGCGCGTCGGCCTGCAGGCCCGAGTGGTCCTCGGGGGTCATCGTGAAGACACCGCTGATGCCGACGAAGCCCTCGACCTGCTCGAGGTGGTCGCGGATCGCCTGTGGGTCGGTGCCGACCTCCTCGAGGGCGTCGACGGCGAGCTTCCAGCCGTCGTACGCGTGGCCGGAGAACGTCGAGGGGCTCATGTCGAACTTCTCGGTGTAGTCGGCGATGAACGCCTCGATGACCTCCTTCTGCGGGTCGTCGTCCGGCAGCTGGTCGGCGACGACCAGGCGACCCAGCGGGGCAACGAGCCCGTCGGCCTGCGCGCCGGCGGTGTCGAGGAACACCTGGTTGCCGATGCCGTGGCTCTGCATGACCGGCGTCTCGAGGCCCAGCTGGCGGTAGGCCTTCTGGGCCAGACCGGCCGCCGGCGGGATGCCCCAGATCACGTTGACGTCGGCGGCTGCGTTGCGCAGGTTCACCATCTGCGCCGTGAAGTCGGTGGCGTCAGGTGCGAACTTCTCGGTGGCGACCACGGAAATGCCGGCGTCGGAGCCGATCTCGTCGAACATCTCCTGGACGCCCTCGCCGAAGCCGGAGGCATCGCGGGCCAGGCCGATGGTCGTATAGCCCTGCTGCTCCATGTAGCCGATCATCCGCTCGATGACGACGCGGTCGTTCTGCGCGGTCTTGAAGACCCACTCCGACCCGTTGACGATGGCCTGGTTGGCAGCCAGCGAGATCATCGGCGTCTGGCTGCTCTCGGCAAGCGGTCGCATAGCCAGGCTGGGGCCGGTGCGGCTGGCGCCCAGAACGATGTCGACCTCCTCCTCGTTGACGAGCTTGCTCATCGCCTTGGCAGCGCCATCCTCGGTGGACTGGTTGTCCTCGATGAGGAGCTCGACCTCGCGGCCGTTGATGCCGCCCGCGGCCTCGAGCTGCTCGTGCAGCAGCTCGAGCGTCTGGCGCTCGGGCACGCCCAGCGAGGCGCCGGGGCCGGTGATGTCGAGGATGGCGCCGATCTTGATCGGGCCCTCATCGGAGGCGGCAGCGCCGCCCGAGGCGTCGTCGCTCTCCGTGGACTCGGCGCAGCCGGCCAGCGCCAGAGCGCCGGCGGCAAGGAGGGCAGCGACCCTCGTAGACCTCGTGCGGAACATCGGGGCTCCTCTGGACGGGGGCTCAGGAACGGCAGCCGGAACCGCCGCGGTCGTTATTCACAATGCGAGCAGCAAGACTCGATCTGCGAGCACGTTAGCCGTAGAGTGATGTACACCACAAGACACGGTTCGGCTACGGAACCCCGGAGGACCGGTCGTGACCACCTCGTTTGACCCCACCGAGGCCGCTGCCGTGCGCGCGGCCGCCCCGCTGTCGCAGACGCTCGACCGGGGTCTGCAGGTGCTGGAGCTGCTCGCGGAGCGCGAGCAGCCGCTGTCGAGCGTCCAGATCGCGGCCGCCCTCGGGGTGCACCGCTCGATCGCCTATCGGATCGTGCGCACGCTAGAGGACCACCGCCTGGTGCAGCGACGGTCGGACGGGCGCTGGGAGCCCGGCGTCGGCCTGGTGGTGCTGGCGCGCAGCGTCTCCCCGACGCTGCACCGCGCTGCGACGCCGGAGCTCGCCGACCTGGCCAACGACCTCGGCATGACGGCGTTCCTGGCCGTGGCGGACCGGGACGAGTGCGTCACGGTCCTCACCGTGGAGCCCCGCCACTCGCAGGTGCATGTGGCCTACCGGCCGGGCCGTCGGCACGCGATCGACCGCGGCGGTCCGGGCGTTGCACTGCTCGCCGGCGGGCCGCCCCGGCCGGGCGAGCGACCGGAGGTGACCGCCGCGCGTGAGGCCGGCTACACGCTCACCTCGGGCGAGGTGGTACCCGGCCTGTCCTCGGTCGCGGCGCCCGTCGTGACGCAGGACGGGTGGGTCGTCGCGTCGGTGGCGGTGCTGTTCCTGCAGGAGCCGCCCCGCGACGTCGAGCCGGTGGCGCTCCGCGTGTGCCGGGCCGCGCGCGCCATCGCCCGCGAGCTCCAGTGATGCCCCGGCAGGACGTCCTCGACGACCTGCAAGGCGGGCTGCCCGACGGTGCGGTGCTCAACGACCCGGACGTCACCGCCGGGTACCGGCGCGACGAGGCCCATCTGTGCCCCGCCGGCGTGCCGTTCGCCGTCGTCCTGCCGCGCGAGACGGCGCACGTGCAGCACGTACTGCGGGTCGCGGGCCGGCACGGCGTCCCCGTAGTCCCGCAGGGCGCCCGCAGCGGGCTGTCCGGCGGCGCGAACGCCGTCGACGGGTGCCTGCTGCTGTCGCTGCAGCGGATGGACCGCATCCTCGCGCTGGAAGCGCCGGACCGGTACGCCGTCGTGCAGCCCGGAGTCGTCAACGCCGCTCTCGCCGATGCCGCTGCCGCGCACGGCCTGGCCTATCCGCCGGACCCGTCGAGCCGCGGCTGGTCGACCCTGGGCGGCAACATCGCGACGAACGCCGGCGGCCTCTGTTGCGTCAAGTACGGCGTCACCGCCGACTTCGTCCTCGGCCTCGAGGTCGTGTTGGCCGACGGCAGCGTCCTGCGCACCGGCCGGCGCACGGCCAAGGGCGTCGCCGGCTACGACCTCACCCGGGTGTTCGTCGGCTCCGAGGGCACGCTCGGCGTCGTCACCGAGGCCACCCTGGCGCTGCGACCGGCGGCCGGTGCCGCCCGCACGCTGGCCGCCGTCTTCCTCAGCACCGCCGCCGCCGGCGCCGCCGTGGCGGCCATCACCGCGGC
>JAJAYV010000417.1 GCA_026786045.1 Frankiaceae bacterium
CACCCCCCTGTCCCCCGCCCCCGGCGCCTGGCGCGCCTCCGCCCTCCACCGCTAGGAGCCCCACCCGTGCGCAAGGTCCTCATCGCCAACCGCGGCGAGATCGCCGTCCGTGTCGCCCGCGCCTGCCGCGACGCCGGGCTGCAGTCAGTCGCCGTCTACGCCGAGCCCGACCTCGACGCGCTGCACGTCCGGGTGGCCGACGAGGCCTTCGCGCTCGGCGGGACGACCCCGGGCGACTCGTACCTGCGGATCGACAAGGTGCTGCAGGCGCTGGCCGACTCCGGCGCTGACGCCGTGCACCCCGGCTACGGCTTCCTGTCCGAGAACGCCGAGTTCGCGCAGGCGGTCATCGACGCCGGCGCGACCTGGATCGGCCCGTCCCCCGAGGCGATCGCGGCGCTGGGCGACAAGACGACCGCCCGGCACATCGCGCTGAAGATCGGCGCCCCGCTGGTGCCCGGCACCGCCGACCCCGTCAAGGGCGCCGAGGAGGTCCTCGCCTTCGTGGAGGAGTACGGCCTGCCGGTCGCCATCAAGGCGGCCTTCGGCGGCGGCGGCCGGGGTCTGAAGATCGCCCGCACGAAGGAGGAGATCCCCGAGCTGTACGAGTCGGCCGTGCGCGAGGCGGTCGCAGCCTTCGGCCGGGGCGAGTGCTTCGTCGAGCGCTACCTCGACAAGCCGCGCCACGTCGAGACACAGGTCCTCGCCGACACCCACGGCAACGTCGTCGTCGTGTCCACCCGAGACTGCTCGCTGCAGCGCCGATACCAGAAGGTGGTGGAGGAGGCGCCCGCGCCGTTCCTGTCGCAGGAGCAGCGCGACCAGCTGTACAAGGCCTCCAAGGACATCATCCGTGAGGCGGGCTACGTCGGCGCCGGCACGTGCGAGTTCCTGGTCGCCGCAGACGGTCTCATCAGCTTCCTCGAGGTCAACACCCGCCTGCAGGTCGAGCACCCGGTGACCGAGGAGGTCACCGGCGTGGACCTGGTCCGAGAGCAGTTCCGCATCGCCGACGGCGAGGCGCTGTCCTTCACCGACCCCGAGCCGCGCGGCCACTCCTTCGAGTTCCGCATCAACGGCGAGGACCCGGGCCGCGGCTTCCTGCCCGCCCCCGGCGCGGTGACGACCTTCGTCGCGCCGAGCGGCCCGGGCGTCCGGATGGACTCCGGCGTCGAGGCGGGCTCGGTCATCGGCGGGGCCTTCGACTCGCTGCTGGCCAAGCTCATCGTCACCGGCGCGACCCGCCAGGAGGCGCTCGAGCGCAGCCGCCGCGCGCTCGACGAGCTGCAGGTCGAGGGGCTGGCCACGCTCGTCCCGTTCCACCGCAAGGTGGTCCGCGACGAGGCGTTCACCTCCGAGCCCTTCACCGTGCACAACCGCTGGATCGAGACCGAGTTCGAGAACGACCTCGAGCCGTACGGCGGCGGCGCCGAGGCGGCCGAGGACGAGCCGCGCGAGAAGGTCGTCGTCGAGGTGGGCGGGCGCCGGCTCGAGGTGTCGCTGCCCGCGGGCCTGGGCGCCGCCACCGGCACAGGCGCCAAGAAGGCCGCGCCCAAGCGGTCGGCGAAGAAGGCCGGCGGTGCGGCGGCCTCCGGCGACTCCCTCACCTCGCCGATGCAGGGCACGATCGTCAAGGTCGCCGTCCAGGACGGCGCGACCGTCGAGGCCGGCGACCTGGTCGTCGTGCTCGAGGCGATGAAGATGGAACAGCCCATCAACGCTCATCGCGCGGGCACGGTGGCCGGTCTGTCCGCGGCCGTCGGCGAGGTCGTCACCAGCGGCGCCGTGCTGTGCGAGATCAAGGACTGACCGGCTCGCCGACCCCGTGTGCACGCGGGATCGGCGAGCCCTACCATCCGCGGGTGAACCTCCCGCCCCCGCGGACTGCGGAGCAGGCCTTCGCGCCCACCGCGTCCAGCGTCTCCGCCGCCCGTCGCTTCGTCACTGACTGCCTCGAGCAGTGGGACCAGGAGCCGGTGGTGTGGACCGTGCAGCTGCTGCTGAGCGAGCTCGCGACCAACGCGGTCCTGCACGCCGGCGGGGACGGCTTCACCGTCGGCGTCGAGGTGCTCCCCGAGGGCGCTGTCCGGCTGACCGTGGCCGACGACAGCCCGCGCCCGCCGCGGCTGCGCGACTACGGCACCGGGGCGACCACCGGGGGCGGGGTCGCCCTCGTCGACGAGCTGGCGCGCGGCTGGGGCGTCGAGCCGCGCAGCGCCGCCGCGACGGACGGCAAGGTCGTGTGGTGCGAGGTCGCGCCCGAGCCGCTCCGGCTGCACCTGGTCACGGACGACGACGAGGCCGATGACGCGGCCGACGTCGCCGCGCCCGACCTGGACTCCTTCCTCGGTCCGGACGACGCCGCCGCCCCGACCGCGCAGCACCGCTCCGACGCGCGGATCGCCGCATGAGCGACGAGGAGCTGATCACCGTGCACGTGCTGGGGTTCCCGCTGCAGGTGCACGCGCGGGCCCAGCAGCAGTCGGCCGAGATGCGCCGCGAGTTCCAGCTGATCCTGGGGCAGGAGGCCGTTCACCCGGGCAGCGTGCCGTCCCGCCTGCTCGATGTGTCCAACGCGCTGTCCGGGCGCTACAGCGGCTTCACGGAGGGGCAGGAGCGCCAGATCGAGGAGGGCATCGCCTCGGGAGCCGAGCGGCTCGACGAGCTGGTCTTCCGCGTGCCGGCCCACGTGAGCGAGGCGGTCGAGCAGCTCGGCGCGGTGCTCGACGAGGCCGACGAGTGGTGCCGCCAGGGCAAGATGCTGGTGCTGGCGACCCCGCCGGACCTGGTCGTCTACCGCAACTGGTACCTGCAGGAGTTCTCCCGCCAGGCGGCCGGCGAGGCGCCTCGACCGTGGGACGGCCCGCTGCGCTGAGCCGCCGGCTCAGAAGCTCGTCAGGACCGTGACGCCGGGGGTGCGACCCACCTGCTCGAGCGCCTTGGCGGCGTCGTCGAGCCCCACCACGCGGGTGACGAGCAGGTCGGGGCGCAGCCGCCCGGCGGCGACCAGCGCCAGCAGCTCCGGGTAGGCGTGGGCGGCCATGCCGTGGCTGCCGAGCAGCTCGAGCTCCAGGCCGATCACCCGCTCCATCGGCACGACCGGCCGCTCCTGCGCCGGCGGGAGCAGCCCGACCTGGACGTGCCGGCCGCGGGCGCGCAGCGAGCGCACGCTGTCGACACAGGTCGCCGCGCTGCCGAGGGCGTCGAGCGAGAGCGCGGCCCCGCCGCGGGTGAGCTCCAGCACCGCCTCGACTACGTCCTGGGCGCGGGCGTCTATGACGGCCGCGGCGCCGAAGGAGGTGGCG
>JAJAYV010000418.1 GCA_026786045.1 Frankiaceae bacterium
CCCGCCCCCGGCCCCCCCCCCCCCCCGCCGGGGGGCCCCCGGCCCGCCCGGCCGCCCGCCGCCCGGCCGCGGGCGGGGCGGGGGGGCCCGGGGCCGCCCCCCCCGCCCCGGGGGGCCCCGGCCCGCGGGTCGGTCACGCCGAGCAGGGGCATCGGGCCGCTCGTGCCGACCATGGCGCCGACGGTGGCGACCGCGGTGCTGACGCCGATCGCCGGTCGCCATCCGGGCGCACGCGCCAGGCCGAGCAGCGCGCCGATGCCCACCCCGGCCAGCTGGCCCGTCAGCGGGCCGAGGCCTGCCACGCGGTTCTTGCGGGCCTCCTCGTCGCCCGGTATGGGCACGTGCGCCACCTGGGACAGCCGCTCGACCGTCGTCTCCGGGGTGCTGCTCGAGGGTCGGCCGCGGGTGGCCATGTCCATGTACGTCAGCGCGTTGAGGGCCGTCGTGCCGGCGGCGCCGGCCGCCGCTCCGAGCAGCGCCAGGTGCAGTGCGTGGTTCACAAGATCCTCCCGGGTCGCCCTGTCCCTACCCCGCTGCGCCGGCACGACGGCGCGCGACGGCCACCGAAGTGACCGAGTCGTCGGGATCCCGCGCGCTCGCGGGCATCCACCACCCACGCGGCGAGCGCGTCGCCGGGTCCTCCCGTTCGGCAACCCGAGTGACCGTTGACGTCCGCCGCGCATCCTGGTGGGGAGTCTGACCGCAAGCAGCGGCATCCGAGGCGAGGGGAACGGCATGAGATTCGGCATCGCCGAGGGCGTCGAGACGCTCCACGGCTCCGACCACGAGATCGACCTTCCCGCGCTGCTCGAGCTGATGGCCTACCGCGACCCGGACTGGCCCGCGGCGAAATCGGTGGCCCTGCTGCGCAAGCAGTACGGCGGACATCGCATCTACCGGACCGACGAGGACGAGGAACGCCGATGAGCCAGCACGACCTGCTGGTCCTGGGGGCCGGCGCCACCGGCCTCGCGGCCGCGCGGGCGGCCCGCAAGGCCGGCCGCAGCGTCGCCCTCGTGGACAAGGCCGAGCCGGGCGGCGACTGCACGCACTTCGGCTGCGTCCCCAGCAAGACGCTGCTCGACGTAACACACCGCGTCGCCGGTGCGCGGGAGGCGCAGCAGTGGGGGCTGGCTCCGGTCGGCGACGTCGACTTCGCCGCGGTGATGCGGCACGTCCACGACGTCATCGACCGCATCTCGGCCGACGAGTCCCCCGAGCAGCTGCGGTCGGAGGGAATCGACCTCGTCCGCGGCTGGGCCCGGCTCACCGGCCCCGACGCGCTCGAGGTCGACGAACAGGTCCTGCGCGGCTCACGGATGGTGCTCGCGACCGGGGCGCACGCCAGCATCCCGCCGATCGACGGGCTGGACTCCGTCCCGTACCTCGACAACAAGACGCTGTTCGACCTGACCGAGCAGCCCGAGCACCTGCTGGTGATGGGCGGCGGCGCGATCGGCGTCGAGCTGGCGCAGGCGTTCTCGCAGCTCGGCACGCGGGTGACGCTGGTGGAGGCCGCGGACCGGATCCTCACCAAGGAGGAGCCCGAGGCCGCTGCCGTGCTCACCACCGTCCTGGAACGCTCCGGCGTCGAGATCCGCACCGGCGCGGGGGTCGAGCGGGTCAGCTCCGGCCCCACCCTGCACCTGTCCGACGGCAGCTCGGTCACCGGCACGCACCTGCTCGTAGCGGTGGGCCGCAAGCCGGCCACCTCGGGGATGGACCTGGAGCGCGTCGGCGTCGAGCTCGGCAAGCAGGGGCAGGTCGTCACCGACGCCTACCTGCGCACCAGCGTGGAAGGCGTCTTCGCAGCCGGGGACTGCACGACGCCGCTGCAGTTCACGCACGTCGGAGACGAGCAGGGCCGCCTCGCGGCGGCCAACGCCTTCGCCCGCGGCTCGGTCCTGCCGGGCGCGGTCGGCGGGATGTCGGAGTTCGACGACAGCGTCGTGCCGTGGGTGACGTTCACCGATCCCGAGGTGGGTCGGGTCGGGATGACCGAGCAGCAGGCCTACGACGCCCATGGCGAGCGCGCACGCGTCGCCGTCGTGCGGCTCGACGAGATGGATCGCACCCGGACCTCGTCGCACACCGACGGCTACCTCAAGCTCATCGCCGGCCCCCGTCCGGTGGCGCGGCACCAGCTGCTGGACCGGGTGATCGGGGTGACGGCGGTGATGCCGGCCGGCGGCGAGATCGCCGCAATGGGTGCGCTCGCCATGCAGACGAACATGCTGGCCGCCCGGCTGGCGCAGACGACGGCGCCGTACCCGACGTACGCCCTGGGGCTGCGGGTGGCGGCGGCGCGGCTGTTCGGCGAGTTCGCCGGCGAGTCCTGGCGCCCCGCCCGGCCGGAGAGCTGAGGGCTCCCGTGCCGACCTGCCTGAGGTACTCGCTCGAGGGCGGTTAGCGACGCCCGGGTCGCGCCCGGTGTTCGCGCTGCCCGGTAAGAACCGCCCTGCCGACCCGGTCGGCCACGGCGCGGGCGTCCCGGTCGACGCCGTCGATGATCGAGCTGTTCAGCCGGGTCTGCCACGGCAGGCCCATCCAGTGCAGCCCGGCGACGGGCGAGGCTCCCCCGGTGTGCAGCGGAGCGCCTGAGTCGTCGAGCGCCTCCGGGACGTCGACCCATGAGGTGTCCGGCCGGAAGCCGGTGCACCACAGCACGCTCGACACCTCTAGATGGGTGCCGTCGGCGAGCTCCACGCTGCGATCTGCGGCACCGACGAGGCGGTGCGGCACCAGCCGGACGCGACCGGCGCGGACGAGCTCGCGTAGCTGCCGACCCACGACAGCATCGCCACGCCGGCGCACGTAACGGGAGGCGCGGCTGTCGCGGTCGGCGTTGAGAACGCCGGTCAGGTAGGACCACCAGTACAGGTCGATACCGAGCAGCGACACCGGCAGGTACCAGGGCGGCCCGGGCGCGGCGACGGTCACCTCGTGCGTGTCGGCGAGCTCGACGGCGAGCTGCGCGGCGCTGTTCCCACCCCCGACCACCAGCACCTGCCCGGCTGGTACCTGCTCCGGACGGCGGTAGTCGTAGGAGTGCAGCTGGACGACCTCGGGCGACAGTTCGTCGGCGGCGGCCGGGACGTACCGGCGGTGGAACGGGCCCGTTGCGACGACGACCTGCGCCGCGACCAGGCTGCCGGCGGAGGTCTCGACGATGAACGCCTCGCCGGCGCGCGTCAGCCGCTGCACGGCGACGCCGGTGCGGACCGGCAGGCCGTGGTGCGCCGCGTAGCGGCGCAGGTAGGCGGCCATCTCCAGCCGCGTGGGGCAGCGCGTCGGCCCGGCCGGGAAGCGCAGTCCGGGCAGGCTGCTGAAGCGACGCGGGGTGAAGAGCACCAGGCTGTCCCACCTGTCGACCCAGCTCTGACCGACCGCTGCGCGATCGACGACCAGGACCCGCAGCCCCGGCTGGCGGGTCAGCCAGTACGCCGCGCCGAGCCCCGCCTGCCCCGCGCCGACGACCAGCACGTCCACCTCGATCGGGAGGGGCTCAGCCATGCCGCACCGACCGGTCGCGGACGGCCAGCAGCGCTCCGGTGCTGGAGGTCAGGAACGGGATCGCGTAGTTCGCGACGACCTTGAGCCCGACGGTCAGCCCGGCCATGCCCTGCGCGACGACGTCCCCCTGGTTCACCACGCTGAGCACCGTCCCGACGACCAGGGCGACCGGCAGGCAGGTCCGCGCGGTCGCACCCGACAGCAGCAGGCCCAGAGCCTCTGTCGGGCGCGACCACGGTCGCAGCCGCGGAAAGGAGTCGGTCACGGCCGCGCTCGTCTCAGATCGCCGGGGCGGCCGGCAGGTCCAGGTCTGTCTGGACCAGGTGGTTGAAGTAGTTGGTGAACAGGTTCAGTGCCACGACCGCCGACGTCTCGGTCAGCTCGGCGTCGCTCCAGCCCGCCTCGAGGGCCGCCTGCCACGTGCTGTCCTGTACGTGCCCGACGTTGCCGGCCTGCTCGCGGACCAACGTCACCAGCGCCGCGGTCTTGGGGTCCTCCACCTGTCCGCGGCGGATCGCGATGGTCTCCTGCTCGGTCAGGCCGGCCGCCTTCCC
>JAJAYV010000419.1 GCA_026786045.1 Frankiaceae bacterium
CGACTTTTTTTAAACCCCGTTTGTGCTCATTGAATTTGCCTTGCCCCCCGGGCGCCCGGGGTCGGGTCACACGGGGCCGGGGGGGGGGGGTTGGGGGGGGGGGGGGGGCGGGCCCCGCGGGGGGGGGGGGGGGGGGGGCGGCGGGGGGGCCGGGGCCGGCGGGCCCCGGCCGACCCGGGTGCGGGCCGGCCGCGAGCGGCCGGTCCTGCGAGCGCGTGCTTAGAGCGTGGTGGTGCTGCCGCCGGCCGCGGCGATCTTCTGCTCGGCCGAGGCGGAGAACTTGTGGGCGGTGATGGTCAGGGCGACGGTGAGGTCGCCCTCGCCGAGCACCTTGACCAGCGCGTTGTCGCGCACCAGGCCGACCTCGACGAGGTCGTCGACGCCGATGGTGCCGCCCTGGGGGAAGCGGTCAGCGATCTTATCGACGTTGACGACCTGGTACTCGGTGCGGAACCGGTTCTTGAAGCCCTTGAGCTTGGGCAGCCGCATGTGCAGCGGCATCTGCCCGCCCTCGAAGGCGGCCGGGACCTGGTATCGGGCCTTCGTGCCCTTCGTGCCACGACCGGCGGTCTTGCCGCGCTTGCCGGCCTCACCACGACCCACGCGGATCTTGGCCTTCTTGGCACCGGGGGCGGGACGCAGGTGGTGCAGCTTCAACGGCGAGCCGCTGGCGGTCTTCTCGGTGGTGTCAGCCACGGCTTACTCGACCTCCTCGACCGTCACGAGGTGCGTGACGGTGTTGACCATCCCGCGGATCTCGGGACGGTCCTCCTTGACGACGGTGTCGGAGATCCGCTTCAGGCCGAGCGAGCGCAGGGTGTCGCGCTGGTTCTGCTTGCCGCCGATCCCGGACTTGATCTGGGTGACCTTCAGGCGCGCCATCAGGAGCTCGCCCCCGAGGGAGCCGCAGCCGCCTGCGCACGGGCCCGGAGCATGGCCGCCGGGGCGACCTCCTCGAGGGTCAGGCCGCGGCGAGCGGCGATCTCCTCGGGACGCACCAGGCCCTGCAGGGCGGCCACCGTCGCGTGGACGATGTTGATGGGGTTGGACGAGCCGAGGCTCTTGCTCAGCACGTCGTGGATGCCGGCGCACTCGAGCACGGCGCGCACCGGACCACCGGCGATGACGCCGGTACCGGGGCTGGCCGGCTTGAGCAGCACGACGCCGGCAGCAGCCTCGCCCTGGATCGGGTGCGGGATGGTCGAGCCGATCCGCGGCACGCGGAAGAAGTGCTTCTTGGCCTCCTCCACGCCCTTGGCGATGGCGGCCGGCACCTCCTTGGCCTTGCCGTAGCCGACGCCGACCTGGCCGTCGCCGTCGCCCACGACGACGAGCGCGGTGAAGCTGAAGCGCCGTCCGCCCTTGACGACCTTGGCGACGCGGTTGATCGCGACGACCCGCTCGATGTGGTTGCTCTTCTCGGCTCCACCGCGGCCGCCACGACCGCCGTCGCGACCGCCCTGGCCGCCGGCGCCCGAGCGCTGGGGTCCTGGCATCAGGGGTTCCTCATCTCAGCTGTGTACGTGGTGGTGTGGGTCATCAGAAGTCCAGGCCGTTCTCGCGGGCGCCGTCGGCGAGAGCCGCGATGCGGCCGTGGTAGGCGTTGCCGCCGCGGTCGAAGACCACCGTGGAGACGCCCTTCTCCTTGGCGCGGGCGGCTACCAGGGCGCCGACCTGCTTGGCCAGGGCACTCTTGTCGCTGTCGCCGCGGGCGGCGCGCAGGTCCGCCTCGAGGGTCGACGCGCTGGCCAGCGTGTGGCCCGCGGTGTCGTCGACGACCTGCGCGGTGATGTGCCGCGAGGACCGGGTGACGACCAGGCGCGGACGCGCCGGCGTGCCGGTGACGCGCTTGCGCACGCGGAAGTGGCGCCGAGCCTTGCCGATGCGCCGCAGCGCAGAGATGTTTGCCATCACTTACCCGTCTTCCCGACCTTGAGCTTGATCTGCTCGCCCTCGTAGCGGACGCCCTTGCCCTTGTACGGGTCGGGCTTGCGCAGCTTGCGGATGTTGGCGGCGACCTCGCCGACCTTCTGCTTGTCGATGCCGCGCACGACGAACTTCGTCGGGCTCTGCACCTCGAAGGTGATGCCGTCCGGAGCCGCTACGGGCACCGGGTGGCTGTAGCCGAGGGCGAACTCGAGGTCCGAGCCCTTGGCGGCGACGCGGTAGCCGACGCCGCGGATCTCCATCGCCTTGGCGTAGCCGTCGGTCACGCCGGTGACCATGTTGGCGACCAGCGAGCGGGTCAGGCCGTGCAGGCTGCGGGACTCACGCTCGTCGTCGGGCCGCGCGACCTGCAGGGTGCCGTCCTCGGAGCGCTCGATCGTGATCGGCGACGGGACGGTGTGCGACAGGGTGCCCTTGGGGCCCTTCACCGTGACGTGCTGGCCGTCGAGGGTGACCTCGACGCCGCCCGGCACCGGGATGGGCAGGCGACCGATTCGGGACATGCTGGCCTCCTAGTAGACGTAGGCGAGGACTTCTCCGCCTACGCCCTTCTTGTCGGCCTGTCGGCCGGTCAGGAGACCGGACGAGGTCGAGATGATCGCGACGCCGAGCCCGCCGAGGACCTTGGGCAGCTGACCGGCCTTGGCGTACACGCGCAGACCCGGCTTGGACACGCGGCGCACGCCGGCGATGGAGCGCTCGCGGTTGGGGCCGTACTTGAGGTCGATGGAGAGGACCTTGCCCTTCTCCCCCTCCTCGACGGTCCAGCCGGCGATGTAGCCCTCCTGCTGGAGGATCCCCGCGATGTGCGTCTTGATCTTGCTCGACGGCATGGAGACGCGGTCGTGGTACGCCGAGTTGGCGTTCCGCACGCGGGTCAGCATGTCGGCGATCGGGTCGGTCATCGTCATGAGGTGGTGTCCTGCTCGTTCATGTGGCCTGTGGCCTTTCCCGCCGTGGTCCCCCCGTGATCCGGGGGCCTGCGACGAAGAGGGGTGCGGCTCGGGGGTCGAGCTGCACGGGAGGGAGAGCTACCAGGAGGACTTGGTGACGCCGGGGAGCTGGCCGGCGTGGGCCATCTCCCGGACGCAGATGCGGCACAGGCCGAACGTGCGGTAGACCGCGCGCGGTCGACCACAGCGGTTGCAGCGGGTGTAGCCGCGCACCGCGAACTTGGGCTTCTTGGCGGCCTTCTGGACCAGGGCCTTCTTCGCCATTCCTAGCTCTCCTTGAACGGGAAGCCGAGCGCCCGCAACAGCGCGCGACCCTCGTCGTCGTTGGTGGCCGTGGTGACGACCGTGATGTCCATCCCACGGGTGCGGTCGACCTTGTCGATGTCGATCTCGTGGAACATCGACTGCTCGGTCAGGCCGAACGTGTAGTTGCCGTTGCCGTCGAACTGCTTGGGCGACAGGCCGCGGAAGTCGCGGATGCGCGGCAGCGCAATCGTCACCAGGCGGTCGAGGAACTCCCACATGCGGTCGCCGCGCAGGGTGACCTTGGCGCCGATCGGCATGCCCTCGCGCAGCTTGAACTGCGCGATGGACTTGGTGGCCTTTCGCACCTGGGGCTTCTGGCCGGTGATGGCCGTCAGGTCGCGCAGCGCGCCGTCGATGAGCTTGGAGTCCTTGGCCGCGTCGCCGACGCCCATGTTCACGACGACCTTGACGACGCCGGGGATCTGCATGGGGTTGGAGAAGGAGAACTGCTCGGTCAGCGCCGGCTTGATCTGTTCGCGGTAGCGAGCCTTGAGGCGCGGGATCTCGCGGGTGGTCGTTGCCGACCCGGTGGTCTCAGGGGCAGTCATCAGATGTCTCCGTTGCAGCGCTTGCAGGTGCGGACGCTGTGCGTCTTGCCGGCGGCGTCGGCGTCGCTGCGGCGGTGGCCGACGCGGGTCGGCTTGCCGCAGGCCGAGCACACGACCTGCACGTTGGACACGTGCACGGGCGCCTCGGTCGTCACGATGCCGCCCTGCTGGGAGCCACGCGCCGACTGGCTGACCTTGGTGTGCTTCTTGATGCGGTTGACGCCCTCGACGAGCACCCGCTGGGTCTCGGGGCTGGCGGAGATGACCCGGCCCTTGAGGCCGCGGTCCTTCCCGCTGACCACGAGGACGGTGTCGCCCTTCTTCACGAACAGGCCTGCCATGGCTACAGCACCTCCGGTGCGAGCGAGATGATCTTCATGAAGCGCTTGTCGCGCAGCTCGCGGCCGACGGGGCCGAAGATGCGGGTGCCGCGCGGGTCGCCGCCGTCCTTGATGAGGACCGCGGCGTTCTCGTCGAAGCGGATGTAGCTGCCGTCGGGACGGCGCCGCTCCTTGACGGTGCGGACGATGACCGCCTTGACGACGTCGCCCTTCTTGACGCCGGCGCCCGGGAGGGCGTCCTTCACGGTGCCCACGATAATGTCGCCGATGCCGGCGTAGCGCCGACCGGAACCACCGAGGACACGGATGCAGAGGATCTCCTTGGCACCCGTGTTGTCGGCGACGCGCAGTCGCGACTCCTGCTGGATCACTTCGTCTCCTGGTGTGAACCCCGTATCCCCGCCTCAGGAAGGGGGGACGCGGGCTCTCTGGTGGTCCGGCGTGTGCGCCGGACCGGGTGGTCCCTGCCGAGCAGGGGGCTTACTTGGCCTTCTCGAGGATCTCGACGACGCGCCAGCGCTTGGTGGCCGACAGCGGACGGGTCTCCATGAGCAGGACCCGGTCGCCGACCCCGCAGCTGTTCGCCTCGTCGTGCGCCTTGAGCTTGTTGGTGCGGCGCAGGGTCTTCTTGTACAGCGGGTGCTGGACCCGGTCCTCGACAGCAACGACGACGGTCTTGTCCATCTTGTCGCTGGTCACATAGCCGCGACGCGACTTGCGATACCCCCGGGCGTCTTTGTCTTTGACATCGTGAGCGGCGGACTCGTGGCTCGTGGTTTCCTTCGGCGTAGCCATTACTTCGCCTCCTCTTTCTCGTCGGTGTTTGTC
>JAJAYV010000420.1 GCA_026786045.1 Frankiaceae bacterium
AGGCACGCCGCGAGCCGCGTCCCGTGCGGGGACGCGGCTCGGCGGTGGTGCGGGTGGTCTACTTCTGCGCGGCCAGCTGGCCGCGGATCGCGCCGCCCGGGAACTCGGTGTTGTGGACGTTGACGTAGTAGTCCTCGGGGTTCGCGAGGATGTCCACGACGGTCTGGTCGCCCACGAATTTGCCCATCTCGCCCTCGGTCAGGCAGTCGGCGGCGTTGCCGTCAGCGGGCGCCGCGAGGTTGACTACGACGGGGCCGTTCTCGCCCTTGGCGCCCTCGTGGATGTGGGCGGCCATGGCGGGCGCGATCTTGTCTACGGTCAGGACGTAGCAGAGGGTCTCGGCATCGCCGTCGATGCCGAAGACGTACGCCTCGCCCTTGCCGTTGGGGTCGCCGACGATGCGCTTGTTCGTCGCGTCGATAGCGACCTCGGAACGGCCGTCGAGCGTCGTCTCGAGGACAGTGTTCTCGTGGCCGGCCGAGGCGATGCCGGTCTGCAGGGCGACACCTCCGACGGCGATGCCGGCGGCACTGACAGCGATCAGGAGCTTGTTCCGCATGGGGATGGTTCCTCTCGGGGCAGGAGGGGCCCGCAGGAACAGCGCGGACCTGACCAGCGTTCGTCGCCGCCGGCTCCCCGGTTCACTGCCCCGGTCCGACCGCGGGCACTCGCCACGCCTGCACCGGCCGTACGACCCAGGCCTAGCGGGACTGGGCGACCCAGCTGGCGTGGAGGGCGGCGTAGACGCCGTCCTGACGGACGAGCTCGGCGTGCGAGCCGCGCTGGACGACCACGCCGGCGTCGACGACGAGCACCTCGTCGGCGGCCTCGGCGGTGGACAGCCGGTGCGCGATGGCGAGGGTGGTCCGGCCGCGGGTCAGCGAGTCGAGTGCCCGCTGGAGCCGGACCTCGGTGGCCGGGTCGACCGCGGAGGTGGCCTCGTCGAGCACGAGCAGGTCGGGGTCGGCGAGGTAGGCGCGGGCGATCGCGACGAGCTGCCGCTCCCCCACCGACAGGCTGTCGCCGCGCTCGCCGACCTCGGTCAGCACCCCGTCGGGCAGCTGCTCGAGCCAGTCCGCGAGGCCGAGCGCGGCGAAGGCGTCCTCGACGTCGGCGTCGGTCGCGTCGCGGCGCCCGAAGCGGACGTTGTCGGCGACGGTGGTGTCGAACAAGAAGCCGTCCTGCGGCACCATGACGACCCGCGAGCGCAGCGAGTCGAAACCGAGCCGGTCGAGCGGCACGCCCGACAGCAGGACCTGCCCGCGGGTCGGGTCCATGAGCCGGGTGATCAGCTTGGCGAAGGTCGTCTTGCCGCTGCCGGTCTCTCCGACGACAGCGACTCGGCTGCGCGGGGCGATGTCGAGCGTGACGTCGTGGAGCACGTCCGGACCGCCCGGGTAGGCGAAGGACACGTGCTCGAAGCGCACGCCGACCGGGCCCTCGGGCAGCGAGCGCCCCTCGGTGCCCGGGTCGGCCACGTCGGACGGGGTGTCGAGGACGCCCAGCACCCGGCGCAGGCCCGCGACGGCGTTCTGCGCCTCGTTGAGCGCCTCGGTCGCGATCTGCACGGGCTGGACGAACAGCGTGACGAGGAACAGGAAGCCGACCAGCTGACCGGTCGTGAGGGACCCGTCGACCCCGAGCAGGACGCCGACGACGACCACAGCACCGGTGGCGAGGGCGGCGGTCATCTCGCCCGCGGAGAAGGTGACGGCGGCGATGCGCTGGGCGCGCGTCTGCGCGACGCGGGTCGACTCGACGGCGTTGTCGATCCGCTCGGCGGTGCGCGCCTGGACGGCGTAGGCGCGGATGACCTGCGCGCCGACGACGGACTCTCCGACGGCGCCGAGCATCTCGCCGACCCGCTCGCGCACGACGCGGTAGGCGCCGTGCAGCCGCTGCTGCATCGCCTTGACCGCGAAGACCAGCGGCAGGAAGCAGGCGTAGACGACCAGCGTCAGCTGCCACGACCACCACGCCATGAGCGCGGTCGCGAGGACCAGCTGGGCGGTGGAGACAAGCACCAGCAGGCCGCCCCACTGCATGAACGTGCTCATCGTGTCGACGTCGCTGGTGACGCGGGACACCAGCGAGCCGCGCCGCTCGGCGGCCTGGTGCAGCACCGACAGGTCGTGCACCCGCCGGAAGGCCCGCACCCGCAGGGACGCCAGGCCGTTCTCCGTGGTGCGGTACAGCCGCACGTTGGTCAGGTAGTTCGCGAACGCCGTGATCACCACGGCGACCGTTGCGAGCCCGACGACGAGCCGCACCAGTCCGAGGTCGGGCTCGGGTCCGGACAGGCCGCGGTCGATGACCTGCTGCACGGCGAGCGGCACGACGACCCGGCCGGCGGTCGCGAGCAGCGCGAGCAGCAGCGTGACGACCAGGCCCTCGCGCAGCTCGGGGGTGAGCCGAAGCCCGTGCGCGAGGGTCGCGAACGACCCGCGCTCGACGGTCCGGCTGTCCACGGTCGGCGAGGCGACGGGGGCTGCGGTGGTCATGCGCCCACCTCCTGCGAAGCCTCGAGCGCATCAGCCTGCCGCTGCGCCTCGGCCCGCTCGTAGGCGTGCACCAGGTCCTGGTAGCCGGTCGAGCTGGCGAGCAGCTCCTCGTGGCTGCCGCGCGCGGACACCCGACCCTCCTCGACGAAGACGACCTCGTCGGCGAGCGCGATCGTGGCGCGGCGGTAGGCGACGACGACGACGGTGCTGGGCAGCCCCGCGTCGCGCAGGCCGGCGAGGATCCGCTGTTCGACCGAGGGGTCGACGCTGCTGGTGGCGTCGTCGAGCACGAGCAGCCGGGGCCGGCGGACGACCGCGCGGGCCAGCGCGAGCCGCTGGCGCTGGCCGCCGGACAGCGTGGTGCCGCGCTCCCCGACGACGGTGTCGAGGGCGTTCGGCAGCGCGGCGACGAAGCCGTCCCCCTGGGCGATCCGCAGCGCCGCCCAGACATCCTCGTCGGGGATGTCCGCGCCGAGAGTGATGTTGCCGCGGACCGTGTCGTCGAACAGGAACGTCGACTGCGGCACGAGCGAGGCGACCGACGCCAGCGCCCCCGGCCCCAGCTCGCGGACGTCGAGGTCGTCGTACGCCACGGTGCCGCTGTCGGGGTCGAGCAGCCGGACGAGGACCGAGGCGAGGGTGGACTTGCCGGCGCCGGTCGGGCCGACGAGCGCGACCGTGCGGCCGGGCGCGACGTCGAAGCTGACCTCGCGCAGGACGTCGGTGTCGCCGTAGGAGAAGCAGACGGCGGCGACGTCGAGCCGGGTGGGGCCGCCGTCGGCGGGCAGCGATGCGGCGCCCTGCTCCTGCGCTCCGGTGGCCTGCAGGACGCGCTGCACGCGGTCCCAGCCGACGACGCTGCGCGGGAGCTCGTTGAGCACCCAGCCGATCGCGCGGACCGGGAAGGCCATCAGGGTGAACAGGTAGGCGACGCGGACGAGCTGGCCGGCGTCGATGTCACCGCTGCCGACCCGGCTGGTGCCGGCGAGCAGCACGGCCAGCACGCCGACGACGGGCAGGGCCTCCATGACCGGGTCGAACATCCCGCGCACCCGCCCGACGGCGGTCAACGTGTCGCGCAGCTCGAGCGCGGCGGCCCGGAAGCGCTCGGTCTCGTCGGCCTCGCGGCCGAGGGTCTTGACGACCAGCGCGCCGTCGAAGGACTCATGGGCGATGCCGCTGACCTCGCCGCGCAGCTGCTGGGCGCGCGTCATGAGCGGCGACATGCGGCGCGAGTAGACGACCGTCAGAACGGCGATCGCCGGGAAGACGACGGAGCCGACCAGCGCCAGCACCGGGTCGGTGACGAACAGCAGGCCCAGGGTGGTGACGAGCATGACGATGACGCCGACGGCGAAGGGGAACGGCGCGATCGGGTACCAGGTCGCCTCGACGTCGCTGTTGGCGTTCGAGAGCAGCTCGCCGGTGGGGTGCTCGGCGTGCCAGGACAGCGGGAGCTCGAGGTAGCGGCGGGTGACGCGACGGCGGTAGGACGCCTGCAGCCGGTACTGCATGATCCCGGCGCCGAGCCGGCGGGCGATGATCCCGACGACCTTCAGCACCGCGACCAGCATGATCGCCAGGAACGACACCGCCAGCGAGGCGGTGACGACCTCGCCGTCGCGAAGGCTCGGCACGATCACCTGCTCGGTGATCGCGCCGAAGACGTAGGCCTGCGCGATCGTCGTGAGCGCGAACAGGGCGCTGCCGACGGCGGAGACGGCGAAGATCCGCGGCTCCTCCTTGACGGCCTGCCAGAGGACGCCGAGACCGCGGCGGATCACGCCGCGGGGCACCGGCGGGGCGAGTGGGGCGGGGCGGGGCAAGGAGGTCCTTCGATCAGGGGAGGCTCGGTCGTCTCTCTACTGGACACCCGCTCGCCGGTCGGGATTCCCCCGGTGCACCTGCTGGACGAGCGCGGCGGACAGCGCGGCGACGAGCAACGTCACAACGACCGTGGTGCTGTACCCCGAGCCGTCGCCGATGAGCACCCCGGCCAGTGGCGGGCCGACCGCCGAGCCAACCGCGGCGGAGGTGTAGAGCACGCCGAGCAGCGCCCCCAGCCCCTGCACCCCGAACAGCTCGGCCACCAGCGGCGGCCCGAGCGCGACGAAGCCTCCGTAGCCGACGCCCAGCAGCACCGCGAACAGCACCAGCCGGGCGTACGACGGGTCGCCGAGCCACAGCGTGAAGCTGCCGGCCATGAGCAGGAAGCACGCCTGGTAGGTGCGCAGCACGCCCGCCCGGGCGGCCAGCGCCCCGAGGGCCAGCCGCCCGACGATGCTCGCGGCGCCGATGACTCCGACCAGCGCCGCTGCCGCGACCGCCCCGGTGCCGCGGCTCTCGGCATAGGCCGGCAGGTGCACGAACGGCACGAACAGCGCCACCGACAGCAGCAGTCCGGCGCCGTAGAGGACGAGGTACGTGCGGGTGCGCAGCCGCGGCAGCAGCGGCACGTGGACCGCGCCGACCACCAGCGGCGCCGGTCGTACAAGGACGGCGCAGGCGAGCAGGACGACCACGCCGGCGGCGGCGAGCAGCAGGTAGGCGTCGCGCCAGCCGACGGCCTCGATGAGTGCGGCGGCGGTAGGCGCACCCACCAGCGTGCCGAGCCCGATCCCGGACACGGCCACGCCGACCGCGACGGTGCGGCGCCGCTCGAACCAGCCGCCGACCACTGCGACGAGCGGCACGTAGCAGCAGGCGACGGCGAGCCCGACGCCCAGGCCGTGGCCGAGGTAGGCGTGCCAGAGCGAGGTGGCGTTGGCGGTGAGCAGCAGCCCGAGGCCGAGCGCGGCCGCGCCGACGAGCACGACCCGGCGCGGGCCGAAGCGGTCGAGGGCGGGTCCGGACAGCCCGCCCAGGCCGAAGAAGGCCATCGTCGTGAGCGAGAAGACCGCCGCCGTCGCGCCGCGGCTGGAACCGAGCTCCTCGCTGACCGGCAGCAGGAACGCGCCGAAGGAGTAGGCGACGCCGAAGGTCGTGAACATCGCGGTGAAGGCGACCGCGACGGCGCGCCAACCGGCGGCGCCGTCGACCACCCCCGTCATACGCGGACCGCGTGGCCCTGCGCGCGCAGGGCGTCCTTCACCTGCCCGATCGTGAGCTGGCCGAAGTGGAAGACGCTCGCGGCCAGCACGGCGTCGGCGCCCGCGTCGACGGCAGGCGCGAAGTCCTCGAGCCGGCCGGCCCCACCGCTGGCGATGACCGGCACGCTCACCGCGGCGCGCACCGCCCGGATGAGCTCGACGTCGTAGCCGGCGCGGGTGCCGTCGGCGTCCATGGAGTTGAGCAGCACCTCGCCGATGCCGAGCTCCTCGGCCTGCCGGGCCCACTCGACGGCGTCGGTGCCGGTGCCGCGGCGGCCGCCGTGGGTCGTCACCTCGAAGCCGCTCGGCGTCGGCGGCTCCCCCGCCGGGACGCGCCGGGCGTCGACCGAGAGCACGAGCACCTGGTTGCCGAAGCGCCGGCTGATCTCGCGAAGCAGCTCGGGGCGGGCGACCGCTGCGGTGTTGACGCCGACCTTGTCGGCGCCGGCGCGCAGCAGCCGGTCGACGTCCTCGACCGCGCGCACCCCGCCGCCGACCGTGAGCGGGATGAAGACCTGCTCAGCGGTGCGGCGCACGACCTCGTACGTCGTCTCGCGGCTGCCGCTGCTGGCGGTGATGTCGAGGAAGACCAGCTCGTCCGCGCCCTCGGCGTCGTACAGGCGGGCCATCTCCACCGGGTCGCCGGCGTCCCGGAGCTCCTGGAAGTTGACGCCCTTGACCACGCGCCCGGCGTCGACGTCGAGGCACGGGATGACACGGACGGCGACGCTCACGGCAGCGGACGCTACCGGGGGTGCAGCACCGGCCCGAGGCGGCTGTCCACCGTCGCCAGCAGGGCCGGCTCGGGCACCAGCTGCAGCAGGGTGCGGAACCCGGCCGCGGCCTGCGGGCGGCCGAAGTGGAAGCCCTGCCCGCGCGCAGCTGCTCGCGGTCCCGGGCGTCGACGACGTCGCCGAGCGCGCTGCCGACCAGCTGCTCCTCGGGCAGGCCGAACGCCCTCGAGACCGACGGGCTGGCCCACGACACGACGCCGTCCTCGCCGACCAGCACGATCAGGTCAGAGCCGCCGGTCACCAGCGAGCGGAACAGCTCCTCGCAAGACTGCAGCCGCTCGGTGAGGTCGTCGCGGTCGCGGCTGATGATGAGCTGGCGCAGGAACTAGCCGCCGACACCGCAACCCGCTACCCCGGCACCGCCTTGACCCTTGCCTACAGCGGCAAAGGAGGAGCGACATGGGGAATCGGCATTGGAGTGAACTGAGTGACCGCCAGCAAACGGTGCTTCTCGTACTGGTGTCGGTGCAGCTCTCGCTGGCCGCAACGGCGTGGGCCGACCTCGCGGCCCGTCCGGCGGCGCTCGTCAACGGACGCAAGGACGTGTGGTCGGCCGTTATCGCGGTCAATTTTCTCGGCCCAATCGCCTACTTCGCGCGGGGCCGCCGCCCGCGCGGGTGAGATCTGACGATGTCTCGACCCACCGGGTCAGCGGCAAAATCGCTCGACGGGGAGCCCCTCACCGTCGCGTCTTCATCACTGTGCCGACCCCTCCTGATCGGGGGAATGGGTACCAGCACTTACATTACTTATTGGTCTGCAGCCGGTGGAGAACGTCGTGCCCGTCGTATCGCAGCGGGCGGTCGAGCGCCACGGCGCCCGGCTCGTCGACGCCGTCGACGCCGGTGTCGTCGCGGCTCGACCGTGCTGGCCTGCGCTACCTCGACTGGCGGGTGGTGGTGGAGGGCCGCCCCGTGC
>JAJAYV010000421.1 GCA_026786045.1 Frankiaceae bacterium
CACCACCCCGCCGGGGACGGCGGTGTCCCGGCCCCGGCTAAACACCCCCGCCCCCCGCGGCCCGGGACCCCCGCCCACCGCCCCCCGCGCGGGGGGCCGGCCGTCGTCGCGTCGGGGCTCAGCCGCCGTAGATGCGCTCCGGGAACTCCTCCTCGGCCTGGGGCAGCTGCGGCTGGATGGTGGTGTCGAGGAAGGCGCTGAGGTTGACGTCCTCGGCCGCCGCGCGCAGGTCGTCGAGGTGCAGCAGGCGACGGGTCGCCTCGGCGCGCAGGCCGTTGAGAGCCTCGACGTGCTCGTCGACCTGGCCGGACAGCGCCGTGATGGCGGTGACCTCGTCCTCGATCGTGCTGACCAATTCGCGCAGCGCGCCGGCCAGGGTGCCGGACACCGACGCCGCGGAGGAGGAGCTCGAGGAGGAGCGCGACGCGCTGCTGCCGCTGCGCGAGCGGCTGCTGCTGGCCCGGCCGCTGCTGGCGCGTCCACCGGTCTTGCCGCCGCGGCGGGTGCCGCTGCTCTTCGTGGCGCGGCTGGGCGCCGCCTCGGCCGCCGGGGTGGCGTCCGCAGTCTCGGTCGTGGCGTCGTCGAGCACAGTTCCTCCAGGTCGTTGCCGGCTGCGGGTGCGCGCGGGCCGGATGTCGGGGACAATCCTGGCACGTCCCCGGCTCGGCACGTCGTACGCGCGGGACATGTCGCGGCTGCGTCACAGCAGCGCGAGGCCGACCCCGATGCCGAGCACCACCACCGCGGCCCGCAGCACCCCGGGCGACAGGCGCTGCGCGACGTGCGCGCCGAGGTAGCCGCCGACCAGCGCGGACGGCGCGAGAACCGCGACGCTGACCCAGTCGACCGGACCGAAGAGCGCGAACGCCACGAGCGCGACGGCGTTGATGACGAGCGACAGCCCGCTCTTCAGGGCGTTGAGCCGCTGCAGGTCGTCGGCCACGAACAGCCCGAGCACGACGAGCAAGACGACGCCGAGCCCGCCCCCGAAGTACGCGCCGTACGCCGCGGCGACGACCAGACAGCCGTGCAGCAGCGGCGAGCGCACGTCGCCCCCCGCCCCGGGCCACCGCCGTACCCGTTCGGTCACGCGGCCCTGCACGGCGAGCAGCAGCGCACCGAGGATGACCAGCCACGGCACCACCCGGGCGAACGCCTCCTCGCTCGTGACGAGGAGCAGCAGGCAGCCGAGCACGGCGCCGAGCAGGGCGGCGGGGGCGAGCACGGCCAGGCGGGAGCGCTGCGGGCGCAGCAGGTCGCGGTAGCCCCAGCTGGTGCCGACGTAGCCCGGCCAGACGGCGACGCTGTTGGTGACGTTCGCGGCCAGCGGCGGGAGCCCGACCGCCAGCAGGGCGGGGAAGCTCACCAGCGAGCCGCCGCCGGCCACGGCGTTGACGCCGCCCGCGGCCAACCCGGCCACGACGAGCAGCAGCGCCTCGGCGGCGGTCACGTCGCGCCACCGGGCACGGGCGCAGCGTGGCAGAGCCGGGACCTTGGTCCCGACGCCGGGGACCTTCGTCCTTGCCGTCGCACCTCGCGACGCGCAAGAGTGCGGGCGTCCGCCGCCAGCCACTAGGGGCCCCACCGTGTCGCACGTCCAGCAGCGTCCACCGTCCACGACCGGGTCCGCGACCGCGTCGCCGGCCGCGCCGCCCGTCACCTCGACCGGGGCAGGCACCGTCCTGGCCCTCGCCACCATCGGCTTCCTGCTGAACTTCTGGGCGTGGGCGCTCATCAGCCCGCTGGGTGCGGCCTACCGCGAGGAGCTCGACCTCTCCTCCATCCAGCAGGCCTTCCTCGTCGCGGTGCCCGTGCTCGTCGGCTCGCTCGGCCGCATCCCGGTCGGGGCGCTCACCGACAAGCTCGGTGCCCGCGTCATGTTCCCGGCCGTCAGCCTCGTGACGGTCCTGCCGGTCCTGTTCGTCGGCCTGATCGCCGACAGCTACGCCGCGCTGCTGGTCGGCGGCTTCTTCCTCGGCATCGGCGGCACCGCCTTCGCCGTCGGCATCCCGCTGGTCAACAGCTGGTTCGCGCCCGAGCGCCGAGGACTGGCCCTCGGCGTCTTCGGCATGGGTACCGCCGGGACCGCGGTGTCCGCCTTCACCACCGTGCAGCTGTCCGACGCCTTCGGCCGGTCGGTCCCGTTCGTCGTGGTGGCCGTGCTGCTGCTCGCCTACGCCGCGGTCGCGGCGACGTGGCTGCGGGACGCGGCCGCTCCCGGCCCCTCGACCGGGGTGTCCTTCCTCCGGCGCACGTGGGCCGCGGCGCGGCTGCCGTCGACCGTGCAGCTGTCCGCGCTCTACGCCCTGGGCTTCGGCGGCTTCGTCGCGTTCAGCGTCTACCTGCCGACCCACCTGCGGAACACCTACGGGCTCGAGCAGAGCGACGCCGCGGTGCGCACCGCCGGCTTCGTCGTCCTGGCCGTGCTGGCCCGCCCGATGGGCGGCTGGCTGTCCGACAGGTTGCACCCGGTGCCCGTGCTGGCGTCGACCTTCCTGGCCACGTCGCTGCTGGCTGCCCTCGCCGCCTTCGAGCTGGACCTGATGCCCCTCGGCACGGTCGCGTTCCTCGGCCTGGCCATCGCGCTGGGCGCTGCCTCGGGCGCGGTCTTCGCTCTCGTCTCGCGGCTCGCACCTCCCGACCGGGTGGGTGCGGTCACCGGGATCGTGGGCGCCGCAGGCGGTCTCGGTGGCTTTGTCCCGCCACTGGTGATGGGCATCGTCTACGGCCGCTACGGCGACTACACGCTCGGCCTGGCGCTCCTGGCCTTGGTCGCGCTGGGCATGGCGGCGTTCACCTGGGGACCCGTGCGCCGGTCGGCTCGCTCCGCGTGAGGCAGACCCGTGGGGCTAGGTTCGCCCGTACGACCTGCAGCGGCCCGTCCGCTGTGCGCCCCCTTGCTCCGGGGCTGACCGATCACCGGTGCAGCAAGGAGAGCGCGTGACCACGACCCGACCGCCTGCCCGTCCGACGACGGGGCTCGACACGCCGGCCGAGGAGCTGCTGCTCAAGGCGGGTCGGCACTTCCGCAAGGGACGGGTCAGCGACGACCTGCGGACGCTGCACCAGATCGGCGGGCGCGAGGCGGACGGGTTCTACCGCGACCGCTGGAGCCACGACAAGGTCGTGCGGTCCACGCACGGGGTCAACTGCACCGGCTCCTGCTCGTGGAAGGTCTACGTCAAGGACGGGATCATCACCTGGGAGTCGCAGCAGACCGACTACCCGTCCGTGGGTCCCGACAGCCCGGAGTACGAGCCGCGCGGCTGCCCGCGCGGGGCCGCCTTCTCCTGGTACACGTACTCGCCGACGCGCATCCGCTACCCCTACGTCCGCGGGGTGCTGCTCGAGCTGTTCCGCGCGGCCAAGGCGCGCAACGGCGGCGACCCGGTGCTGGCCTGGGCCGAGATCGTCAGCACGCCCGAGCTCGCCAAGCAGTACAAGAGCGCGCGCGGCAAGGGTGGCCTCGTACGCGCCACCTGGGACGAGGCGGTCGAGCTGGCGTCGGCGGCGCACGTGCACACCGTCAAGACGTGGGGCCCGGACCGCATCGCCGGCTTCAGCCCGATCCCGGCGATGAGCATGGTCAGCCACGCGGCCGGCACCCGCTTCTACTCGCTGCTCGGTGCCCCGCTGCTGAGCTTCTACGACTGGTACGCCGACCTGCCGATGGCGTCGCCGCAGGTGTTCGGCGACCAGACCGACGTGCCGGAGTCCGGCGACTGGTGGGACGCGTCCTACCTGATCCTCTGGGGCTCCAACGTGCCGGTCACCCGCACGCCGGACGCGCACTGGATGACCGAGGCGCGCTACCGCGGGCAGAAGGTCGTCGTCTGCTCCCCGGACTACTCCGACGCCACGAAGTTCGCCGACGAGTGGCTTGCCCCGTCGCCCGGCAGCGACGGCGCGCTCGCCATGGCGATGGGCCACGTGGTGCTCAACGAGTTCTTCGTCCAGAAGCAGACGCCGCAGTTCGAGGACTACGTCAAGCGCTTCACCGACCTGCCGTTCCTCGTCACCCTCGACGAGCGCGACGGCCGCGTCGTGCCGGGCCGCTTCCTCACCGCGTCCGACCTCGGCGAGACCGACGAGCACAGCGAGTTCAAGACGGTGCTCCTGGACGGCGCCGGTGAGCCGGTCGTGCCGAACGGCTCGCTCGGCTTCCGCTTCGGGGAGCAGGGCGCCGGCAGGTGGAACCTGGAGCTCGGCGATGTCGACCCGCTGCTCACGGCACTCGGCGAGGGCACCTCCAGCGAGGTCGCGCTGCCGCGCTTCGACTCGCCCGACGGGACCGGCTCGGTGGTGGTGCGCGGCGTGCCGACGCGAACCGTGGCGGGGCACCTCGTCACGACCGTGTTCGACCTGCTGCTCGCGACGTACGGCGTCGGGCGGGACGGGCTGCCCGGGCAGTGGCCGACCGGCTACGACGACCCGAGCACCCCGTGCACGCCGGCCTGGCAGGCCGAGCTGACCGGCGTGCCGGCAGAGAAGGCCGAGCGGATCGGGCGGGAGTTCGCACAGAACGCGCTCGACTCCGGTGGCCGATCGATGATCATCATGGGTGCGGGCACAAACCACTACTTTCACTCCGACACGATCTACCGCGCGTTCCTCATGCTCACGACGATCACCGGCTGCCAGGGCAAGAACGGCGGCGGCTGGGCGCACTACGTCGGGCAGGAGAAGGTCCGTCCCATCACCGGCCACTCGCACCTGGCCATGTCCGCGGACTGGTCGCGCCCGCCGCGGCAGATGATCGGCACCGCGTACTGGTACCTGGCCACCGGTCAGTACCGCTACGACTCCTTCGCCGCCGACGTCTTCTCCTCGCCGACCGGCGAGGGGCGGTTCACGGGGATGACGACCGCGGACGTGCTCGCGCAGTCGGCGCGGCTCGGGTGGATGCCGTCGTACCCGACGTTCAACTGGAACCCGCTCGACCTCGGCGACGCGATCGGGCGCAGCGGCCAGAAGCCGGGCGACTTCGTCGCCGACGAGCTCGAGGCCGGGCGGCTGAAGTTCGCCGGCGAGGACCCGGACGCGCCCGAGAACTTCCCGCGGGTGCTCACCGTCTGGCGGGCCAACCTGCTGGGCTCCTCCGGCAAGGGCAACGAGTACTTCCTCAAGCACCTGCTTGGCGCGGACAACTCGCTGCGCGCCGAGGAGCCACCGCCCGCCAGCCGGTCGCGCGACATTGCCTGGCACGACGAGGCTCCCGAGGGAAAGCTCGACCTGCTGCTGGCGCTTGACTTCCGGATGACGTCGACGACGTTGTTCGCCGACGTGGTGCTGCCGGCCGCGACCTGGTACGAGAAGCACGACCTCAACACCACGGACATGCATCCGTTCGTCAATGCCTTCACCCCGGCGATCTCACCGCCGTGGCAGACGCGCACCGACTTCGACATCTTCCAGACGCTGGCCAAGACGTTCAGCGAGCAGGCCAAGACGCACCTCGGTACCCGCACCGACCTCGTGGCATCGCCGCTCGCGCACGACACCCCCGACGAGCTGTCGCTGCCGCACGGCAAGGTCCTGGACTGGAAGGCCGACGGCACCCGCCCGATCCCGGGCGTCAACTTCCCCAAGCTGACGCTGGTCGAGCGCGACTACACCGCCATCGCCGCCAAGATGGGCGCTCTCGGCCCGCTCGCGGACAGCCTCGGCGCGACGACGAAGGGCATCACCTACGAGCTGTCGCAGCCGGTGGAGCACCTGCGCCACAAGAACGGCACCGTCCGCGGCGGGGTGGCGGACGGTCGGCCGCGGCTGGACACCGACACCTCGATGTGCGAGGCGATCCTGGCGCTGTCCGGCACGACGAACGGCCACCTCGCGGTGCAGGGGTTCGAGACGCTGGAGAAGCGGACGGGCACGCGGCTGGCCGACCTGGCTCGCGAGCACGAGGGCAAGCAGATCAGCTTCGCCGACACGCAGGCCCGCCCGACGCCGGTCATCACGTCACCGGAGTGGAGCGGGTCCGAGCACGGCGGCCGGCGCTACTCGCCGTTCGTCATCAACGTCGAGCGCGCCAAGCCGTGGCACACCCTCACCGGGCGGCAGCACTTCTTCGTCGAGCACGACTGGATGGCCGAGCTCGGCGAGCAGCTGCCCGTCTTCCGCCCGCCGCTGGACATGCACCAGCTGTTCGGCGAGCCGCGCCTGGGCGACCGGGGCGAGCTCGGCATCGCGGTGCGGTACCTCACGCCGCACAGCAAGTGGTCGATCCACTCGGAGTACCAGGACAACCTGTTCATGCTGTCGCTGTCCCGCGGTGGCCCGACGATCTGGATGAGCCCCGCTGACGCCGACAAGGTCGGCGTCGCGGACAACGACTGGATCGAGGCGGTCAACCGCAACGGCGTCGTGGTGGCGAGAGCCATCGTCAGCTCCCGCATGCCGGACGGGACGGTCTACATGTACCACGCGCAGGAGCGCACGATCGACGTCCCGATCGCGGAGACCTCCGGCAAGCGCGGCGGCATCCACAACTCCCTGACGCGGCTGCTCATGAAGCCCACGCACCTGGCCGGCGGCTACGCCCAGATCAGCTACGCCTTCAACTACATCGGGCCCACGGGCAACCAGCGCGACGAGGTCACCATGATCCGTCGCCGCGACCAGGAGGTCCAGTACTGATGCGAGTGATGGCTCAGATGGCGATGGTCATGAACCTCGACAAGTGCATCGGCTGCCACACCTGCTCGGTCACCTGCAAGCAGGCGTGGACCAACCGCAGCGGCGTCGAGTACGTCTGGTTCAACAACGTGGAGACGCGTCCGGGGCAGGGCTACCCGCGCACCTACCAGGACCAGGAGCGGTGGAAGGGCGGCTGGCAGCTCAAGAAGGGCCGGCTGTCTCTGCGCGCCGGCGGGCGCGTGAAGAAGCTGCTGAGCATCTTCAGCAATCCCCTCATGCCGAGCATCGACGACTACTACGAGCCGTGGACCTACGACTACGAGACGCTCACCAACGCGCCGTCCCAGCAGCACACCCCCGTCGCCCGCCCGAAGTCGCTCATCAGCGGCAAGGACATGAAGGTGCAGTGGTCGGCCAACTGGGACGACGACCTCGGCGGCAGCCCGCAGCTGACGGTCGACGACCCGGTGCTCAAGAAGCTCGGCGACCAGGTGAAGCTGGAGTTCGAGCAGACGTTCATGTTCTACCTGCCGCGCATCTGCGAGCACTGCCTCAACCCGAGCTGCGCCGCGTCCTGCCCGTCCGGCGCGATCTACAAGCGCGAGGAGGACGGCATCGTCCTGGTCGACCAGGACCGCTGCCGGGGCTGGCGCATGTGCGTCACCGGCTGCCCCTACAAGAAGATCTACTTCAACCACAAGACCGGCAAGGCCGAGAAGTGCACGTTCTGCTTCCCGCGCGTGGAGGTCGGCCTGCCGACGGTCTGCGCCGAGACCTGCGTCGGGCGGCTGCGCTACATCGGGATCGTGCTGTACGACGCTGACCGGGTGCTGGAGGCCGCATCCGTCGAGGACGAGCACGAGCTGTACATGGCGCAGCGCTCGGTGCTGCTCGACCCGGACGACCCTGAGGTGCAGCGTGCGGCCGAGGAGGCGGGCATCCCGCGGGACTGGGTGCTGGCGGCGCAGAAGAGCCCCGTGTGGGCCCTGATCAACCGCTTCGAGGTGGCGCTGCCGCTGCACCCGGAGTACCGCACGATGCCGATGGTCTGGTACATCCCGCCGCTGTCCCCCGTCGTCG
>JAJAYV010000422.1 GCA_026786045.1 Frankiaceae bacterium
CCCGCGTGACTTCGGCCTGCGGGCGTCCTTGCACCGAGCAGTGGTCCAGCGCGACCCAGACTGGAGCCGTCCGCCCATGCAGCCGTCGTTCGTTGCCCCTGCCGTGCCCGAGCGCGCTCGGCCACCGCACCACGGGTTGCCTACCGGCGCAGGCCGCGGTCGCCCTCGTCGGTGGTGACCGTCCGGCCGGTGCCCGGCTCGGCGGTCGGCGGGTAGCCCTGGTGGCGCTGCTCGAGCTCGGCCTGCAGCCGGGTGTTCTCCTCGGCGAGCGTCTCCTGCTCGTTGCGAACGGTGCTCACCTCGCGCTTGACCGCCCGCTTCTTCGACCGCTGCCGGGCCGCGCCGGCCAAGATCAGGCCGAGGCCCACCATGGCGAGCGCGCCGGTCGCGAGCCCCAGCAGGAAGAGCCCGCCGAGCGAGACGTTCGACAGCGAGACGCCGAACGCCTCCGCGGAGACCGTCTCGGTGTTCGGCAAGGAGATGCCCACGGCTAGCAGGACGCACAGCACGAGCAGGACCAGACCCAGGGCGATCACGAGATGCTCCTTCAACAGACGGCAGGACAGGACGGCCCTACCCCGCGGACACCGCTGCCAGACCGCTGGCCAGCACTGCGTCAAGCAGCCGCACGGCGCCGGCCTTGTCGAGCGGCTCGTTGCCGTTGCCGCACTTGGGCGACTGCACGCAGGACGGGCACCCGCTCGGGCACTCGCACGACGCGATCGCCTCCCGCGTCGCGCGTAGCCAGGCCGCTCCGCGGAGGTAGCCCTGCTCGGCGAAGCCCGCGCCGCCGGGGTGGCCGTCGTACACGAAGACGGTGCACGTGCCGGTGTCGGGGTGCAGGGCGGTCGAGACGCCGCCGATGTCCCACCTGTCGCAGGTGGCGAACAGCGGCAGCAGGCCGATCGCGGCGTGCTCGGCCGCGTGCGCGGCACCTGGGACGTCCGCCGAGGAAAGCTCGGCGGCCTCCAGCAGCGCGGGGCTGACGGTGTACCAGACCGCCCGGGTCCGCAGCTGGCGCGGGGGGAGGTCCAGCGGCTCCTCGCCGAGCACCTCGCCGCTGCCGTGCCGCTTCTTCAGGTACGACACCACCTGGTGGGTGACGTCGACCGTGCCGAAGAACAGGTCCACCCCGTCGTACGACCGGGCGCGCAGCTCCTCGACCACCGCGATGTCGGTGACGTCGCGCGCGGAGGTGGAGTAGTCCGGCTCCTCGGCGTGCACCAGCGCGACCGACTCCTCGAGGTCGAGCGCGTCGACCAGCCAGCTCTCGCCCTGGTGCAGGTAGACGGCGCCCTCGTGGGCCTGGCTGTGCGCCGAGCCGCCGTCGACGGTGCCGAGCAGCCGGCCGGTGCCGGTCTCGACCAGCCGGACGGGCGGCCCGCCGGTGCCGCGGATGTCGACCTCCGGCCGCTCGCGCGAGGTCCAGAACCAGCCGCGCGGGCGCGACCGCAGGATTCCGCGCCGCACCAGGTCGGCCAGCAGCAGTCGGACGGCTGTCACCTCCTCGGGCGATTCGCCGAACAGCGGCAGGTCGTCCTCCGTCAGCGGCAGCTCGGCGGCCGCGCAGCCCAGGTGCGGCCCCAGGACGTACGGGTTGGCGGGGTCGAGCACGGTGGTCTCGACCGGCCGGCCGAACAGCGCCTGGGGGTGGTGCACGAGGTAGGTGTCGAGCGGGTCGTCGCGCGCGACGAAGACGGCCAGCGCGCCCTGCCCGGCGCGGCCGGCCCGGCCGGCCTGCTGCCAGACCGAGGCGACGGTGCCCGGCCAGCCGGTGAGCACGACGGCGTCGAGGCCGGAGACGTCGAGGCCGAGCTCGAGGGCGTTGGTCGCGGCGACGCCGACCAGCGAGCCCGACTGCAGCCGGCGCTCGAGCTCGCGCCGCTCCTCGGGCAGGTAGCCGGCGCGGTAGGCCGCGACCCTGTCGACCAGCTCGGGTGCCGCCACCGACAGCGCCCGCCGCGCCCCGAGCGACACCGCCTCGGCGCCGCGCCGGGAGCGGACGAAGGCGATCGTGCGGGCCCCCTCGACGACCAGGTCGGCGAGCAGGTCGGCCGTCTCGGCCGTGGCCGAGCGGCGCACGGGCGCCCCGTGCTCCCCGCCGCCGGTGCCTCCTCTGATGGCCGGCATCAGCGGCGGCTCCCACAGTGCGAACTCGGTCGCCCCGCGCGGCGACGCGTCGTCGGTGACCGGTATGACGGGCAGGCCGGTCAGCCGGGCGGCGGACACCTCCGGGTGGGAGACCGTCGCGCTGGCCAGCACGAAGACCGGCGACGAGCCGTACCGGGCGCAGATCCGGCGCAGCCGGCGCAGGACCAGGGCGACGTGGGAGCCGAAGACGCCGCGGTAGCTGTGGCACTCGTCGACGACGACGTACTTCAGGTGGCGCAGGTAGGAGGCCCAGTCGGCGTGCCGCGGCAGGATCCCGCGGTGCAGCATGTCGGGGTTGCTCAGCACGAAGCGGCCGTGCCGCCGCACCCAGTCGCGCTCCTCGCGCGGGGTGTCGCCGTCGAAGGTCGCCGCCTTGACGGCCATGAGGTTGAGCGAGCGGACCGCCCGCAGCTGGTCGGTCGCCAGCGCCTTGGTCGGCGAGAGGTAGAGCACGCCGGCCCGTTCGTCGGCCAGTAGCGCGGTCAGGCCGGGGAGCAGGTAGGCCAGGGACTTGCCGCTGGCGGTGCCGGTGGCGACGACCACCGAGCTGCCGCCGTGCGCGAGCGAGGCGGCCTGCACCTGGTGCTCCCACGGGCGCTCCACGCCGGCCAGCCGGAGCCGGTCGACGAGCAGCGGGTCAGCCCAGTCGGGCCAGTCGGCCGTCCGGCCGGTGCGGGCCGCGACGTGCTCGACATGGGTCACCCGGTCGGCCCGGGACGGGTCCAGCACGAGCCGCGAGAGCAGCGTCGGAGCGGGCGGGGGTGTCACGAGCGTCCAGTGTCCCAGAGCCCGCCGACAGCCGGCGCGCGCCGCCGCCCGGAGGGTGGGGTTTGATGTTCAGGCGCCGGGTAGGGGCGCGCAGTGCCTCGGAGCGGGGCTCTGACGTCGTACGTGCTTGCACTGGAGGATCTCGTGGACCTGTCCCTTTCGACCCGTACCGAGGGCGACCGCACCGTCGTCGTGGTGGGTGGCGAGATCGACGTGTACACCGCCCCCAAGCTGCGCGAGCAGCTCATCGACCTCGTGAGCAGCGGCCAATACCACCTGGTGGTCGACATGGAGGGCGTGGACTTCCTGGACTCCACCGGCCTCGGCGTCCTGGTCGGCGGCCTCAAGCGCGTGCGCGCCCACGAGGGCTCGCTGCGCCTGGTCTGCACGCAGGAGCGCATCCTCAAGATCTTCCGCATCACCGGCCTGACGAAGGTCTTCCCGATCCACACCTCCGTCGAGGAAGCCGTCGCCGCGACCGACTAGTCGCCCCCCACCCATGGCACTCGTCGAGCTCCTCCTGACCCCGCTCCCGGCCCACGTCCGCACCGCCCGGCTGGTGGGGGTGGCTGCTGCGCGCCGGGCCGGCCTCGACGACGCGTTCGTCGACGAGCTGCGCCTGGCGCTCGGCGAGGCGTGCTCGCGCGCCGTCGGGCGGCCCGCGCGGCCCGCCCCCCCCGCGCGGGTGAAGGTCCCCAACAGCGGCGACCCGGGCGGCGG
>JAJAYV010000423.1 GCA_026786045.1 Frankiaceae bacterium
GCGGCGAGCAGCACGAGCGGGCCGGGCTGCCGCACGAGCAGCGCCGCGACGGCGAGCCCCTGGACGGCCCAGGGGACGGCGACGACGAGCGCCGTCGCGGTGGTGTGCCGCCGGTGATAGGCCGGCCACGCCGCGGTGGGGCCGGCGATCAGGAAGGCCGGGTAGACGACGAGCTGGACGACCCAGACCAGCCCGGCGAGGGCGGCCGTGGCCGCCGCGTGCACCTGGAGCAGCACGTCGTCGACCGGCACCGGCCGATCCTGACCGGCGGATCGTCGTGGCGCATCCCGGTCCCGTCGGTCAGACTGGCGCGAGGAGGTCGGGATGGGCGGTGCGGACGGCTCGGCGCTCGTGCTCAACGCGACCTACGAGCCCCTGTGCGTGGTCTCCGGCCGGCGGGCCGCGGTCCTCGTGCTCACCGCCAAGGCGGTCCCGGTCGCCTCGGGCGACGACGTCCTGCACAGCGCGCGTACGGCGATCCTGGTGCCGGTCGTGGTCCGCCTGTCCCGCTTCGTGCGGGTGCCGTACCGGCCTTCGGTGCCGCTGACGCGCAAGGCGGTCTTCGCCCGCGACGGCGGCCGGTGCGTCTACTGCAGCGCGCCTGCGACGAGCCTGGACCACGTCGTGCCGCGCAGCCGCGGCGGTGCGCACGCCTGGGAGAACGTCGTGTCGGCGTGCGGTCGCTGCAACCACGTCAAGGCCGACCGCGGCATCGCCGAGCTCGGCTGGCGGCTGCGCACCGCCCCCCGCGCGCCGAGCGGCGCCGCCTGGCGGGTGGTCGGAGCGCGCCGGATGGACCCGCGCTGGGCGCCGTACCTCGACGGGATGGACGTAGCAGAGGAGCTCGGGGAGCCGGCCTAGGAGGAGCGGGACTGCTGTTGGCGCGCCCGGCGGGCCGCGGTCGCCGCGGCACGCTCGGCGACCTGCCGCTCGATCTGCTTGCGCTCCCAGTCGCGGCGCACCGGCGGCGACACCGCGAGGGCGGCCACGCCCAGGACGAGCAGCGAGCCGAGCACGCCCCAGCCGGCGTTGTGCCCTGGCGGGTCGGCCGTCGCGCCCGCCAGCGACAGCACGAGCAGGCCGGCACCGACCAGGCCGAAGACGCCGAGCGCGGCCTCGCGGGCCCACTCGCGCCGCGTGACCAGTCCGTAGAGGACGGCGAGGGCGGTCAGTGAGACCGGGACGGTGACACCCGCGGCGAAGCCCTCGGCGATGCGCAGGCCGCGCTCGTCGCCGAACAGGCCGACCGCGGACAGGCCGACCGCGGACAGGCCGTTGCGGAACGCCGCCTCGCGGTCCACGTCGAGGACGCCGGCGACCCGGAGCAGCGACTGGACCGCGCTGGCCACGGGCAGCGCCGTCAGCACTGCGGTCAGTGCCAGCAGGCACCAGGTCGCGCCGCTGCGGCGCACGGGGCCGGGCTCGTCCACGACGCGGACGGTAGGCCGACCGGGCGCTGCCGGCCAGTGCTTTGCGGCATTACCGTCCGCCCATGACCTCCCTGCACGACCTGTCCGCGCTGGAGCAGGCCGCCGCCGTCCGCCGCCGCGAGACCTCGGCGGCCGACCTCGTCGACCACTACGCCGAGCGCATCGCCCGGTACGACGCCGCGCTCGGCGCCTTCGTCACGCTGACCCTCGACAGCGCGCGCGAGCAGGCGCGCGAGGCCGACGCGGCCGTCGCGGCCGGTGCCGACCTGCCGCCGCTGCACGGCGTGCCGATCGGCATCAAGGACCTCAACCTGACGGCGGGCGTCCCCACGAAGCTCGGCTCGCCGGTCTTCGCCGACTTCGTGCCGCCGCTGTCGGAGCACGTCGTCGAGAAGCTGCGCGCCGCAGGCACGATCAGCCTCGGAAAGACGAACACGCCGGAGTTCGGCCTGCCCTGCTACACCGAGCCGGAGGTGGCGCCGGCGGCGCGCACGCCGTGGGACCTGTCGCGCTCGGCCGGCGGTTCGAGCGGCGGGGCCGGCGCCGCGGTGGCCGGCGGTCTGCTGCCCTTCGCGCAGGGCAGCGACGGCGGTGGCTCGATCCGCATCCCCTCCAGCGTCTGCGGCCTGTTCGGCATCAAGCCCGCGCGCGGCCGGATCAGCGCGGGGCCGGTCGTGGGCGACATCACCGGCCTGGCGACCAACGGCCCGCTCGCCCGCACGGTCCGCGACGCCGCCGCCCTGCTCGACGCCATGGCCGGGCCGATGCCGGGCGACCCGCACTGGGCGCCGCCGCCGGCGCAGAGCTTCCTCGCCGCTTGCGACGAGGAGCCGGGCCGGCTGCGGATCGGCCGCTACCGCGACAACGGCCTGCTCACCGGCGGTCTGCACCCGGAGTGCCTGCAGGCGTGGGAGGACGCGACCACGCTGCTCGTCGAGCTCGGCCACGAGGTCGAGGACGTGCCCGCGCCGTTCGACGCCTCGCTCGTACCGGTCTTCGAGACGGTCTGGGCGGTCAGTGCCGCAGGCATCCCGGTCGACCCCGCCCGCGAGTCCGAGCTGCGGCCACTGACCCGGTGGCTGCGCGAGCGCGGTCGCACTGCCACCGCTACGCAGTTCACCGCCGCGCTGGCCGCGATGCAGCAGGCGACCCGGCGCGCGGTCACGGCCACGGCCGCGTACGACGCCGTCCTCACGCCGACCCTCGCCCAGCTGCCGGCGCCGGTCGGCTGGTTCACGGACGCGGGGGACCCGCGCGCGGAGTTCGACCGGATGATCGGCTGGACGCCCTTCACGGCGACGTACAACACCAGCGGTCAGCCGGCGGTGAGCGTGCCGCTGCACTGGAGCGTCGAGGGGCTGCCGGTCGGCGTGCAGCTGGTCGGGCGCCCGGCGGACGAGGCGACGCTGCTGCGGCTGTCGGCCCAGCTCGAGGCGGCCCGGCCCTGGCGCGACCGCCACCCGGACCTGTGGTGAGTGAGCTGGGGTGAGTGAGCCGGGGCGAGTGAGCACTGAGCAGCAGGGCAGGGGACGCCGGGTGACTCCCGCACTCGAGCAGCTCGCGCACGCGCACGGCGTGGCCACCACCTACGTCGACTGGAGCGATGCGCCGGTCGGGGTCGCGCCGTCGGCCGTGGCCGCCGCGCTCGCCGCGATGGGCGTCGACGCCACCACCGACGCCGCCGTCGAGGCGGCGCTGTCGGACGTGCAGGACGCGCCGTGGCGCCGGCTGCTGCCGCCGTCCGTCGTCGCCCGCGGCGACCGCGGCGCGGTGCGCGTGCACGCCGCCGACGGCGCCGCCGTCCACCTCGAGGTGCTGCTCGAGGACGGCTCCGCCCGTCGGCTGGTCGTCGACGGCGACGTCCTGGAGCGCCGCGGGGGCAAGGTCCGCCGGGAGGTGCCGCTCCGCGGCCTGCCGCTGGGCTGGCACCGGCTGCAGGCGTCGTGCGGCGACCAGTTCGAGGAGGTCGTCCTGTGCGTCGCGCCCGAGCGGCTGGAGCTGCCGCCCGGCCTGGACCGGACGTGGGGCTGGATGGTGCAGCTCTACAGCGTCCGCAGCGAGCGGTCCTGGGCCATGGGCGACTACGCCGACCTGCGCACGATCATCGAGCGCTCCTCGGCCGACGGTGCAGGCGTGGTGCTGCTCAACCCGCTGCACGCCGAGACGCCCGTCCTGCCGGTCAACCCCTCGCCGTACTCCCCGTCCAGCCGACGGTTCCGCGCCGTCGCGTACCTGCACGTCGAGGACGTTGCGGAGTACACCGCGGCGCCGGCCGAGATGCGCGCGGCAGTGGACGCGCTCCGCCCCGAGGCCGACCCCCAGCGGGTGCCGCGCGACCCCGTGGTGCGCGCCAAGCTGGCGGCGCTGGAGCTGCTCTGGCCGCTGCACCGCGCCGACGACCTGGCCCGCTGGCGGATCGAGCAGGGCCGGCCGCTCGAGGAGCTGGCCGTGTTCTTCGCGCTCGCCGAGCGGCACGGCCCCGACTGGCGGACCTGGCCGCAGGAGCTGCGTCGGCCGGAGGCCCCCGCGGTGGCCGCGGCTGCCGCCGACCTCGCCGACCGGGTGGCCTTCTGGTGCTGGACGCAGCTGCTCGTCGACGAGCAGCTCGCGGGCCTTGGCGCCGGGATGGTCGTCGGCGTGGTGCACGACCTGGCCGTCGGGGTCGATGCGGGCGGCGCCGACGCCTGGGCGCTGCAGGACGTGCTGGCCCTTGACACCAAGGTCGGCGCGCCGCCCGACTCGTTCAACCAGCAGGGCCAGGACTGGGGCCTGCCGCCGTGGCGGCCGGACCGGCTGGCCGAGGCGGGCTACCTGCCGCTGCGCGACGTCGTCCGCGGAGTGCTCCGGCACGCCGGCGGGCTGCGGATCGACCACGTCATGGGGCTGTTCCGGCTGTGGTGGGTCCCGGCCGGCGCCGGCGCCGCCGACGGCACCTACGTGTCGTACGACGGCGAGGCGATGCTCGGCGTGCTGGCGCTCGAGGCGCACCGCGCCGGGGCGCTGGTCGTGGGGGAGGACCTCGGCACCGTCGAGCCCGCGGTGCGCCAGGCGCTCGACGCCACCGGCGTGCTCGGCAGCGCGGTGCTGTGGTTCGAGACGGAGGACGGCGCGTTCCTGCCGCCCGATCGCTGGCGCGGCACGGCGCTCGGCAGCCTCACCACCCACGACCTGCCGACCGCCGCCGGCTTTCTCGCCGAGGAGCAGGTGCGGGTGCGCCACGAGCTCGGCCAGCTCGCCGTCCCGGTCGAGCAGGAGCGTGCCGGCGTCCAGCGCGAGAAGGCCGCGCTGCTCGACATGCTCACCTCGACCGGCCTGCTGGACCAGTGTGGCGGCGACATCGTGCTGGCCATGCACGCCGTGCTCGCCGCCGCGCCGAGCAAGGTCGTGCTGGCCGCCTTCGGCGACGCCGTCGGCGACCTGAGGCAGCCCAACCTGCCGGGCACCATCGACGACTACCCCAACTGGCGGATGCCGGTCGCGGACGGCTCGGGCCGCCCGCTGGGGCTCGAGGAGCTGCTCGGGTGCGAGGGCGTTCGGCGGCTCACCGCGCTCCTGGCCGAGGGCACGGCGCGGCGGCCGTGACGGATTCGATAGCCTGCGCCGGACCGACCGCCCGTTCGTCCCGCGAGGAGCCCGTGAGCAACCGACGACTGCGCGCCTGCCTGACGGCGGCTGCGACCGCCGCCGTGCTGACCGCCTGCGGCGGTGGCGACGCCGCGCGCACCAACCACCTGGGTTACGAGGACGGCGTCGCCCCCGCTGAGGGCCTCACGTTCTTCGAGGGGCTGGCGATCTACCTGCTGGCCCCGGCGGTGATCCTGCTGCTCATCGCCGCGGTGGTGTGGCTGCCCGGGATGGTGCGGTCCAGCCGCTACCGGCCCGGCCGCGGCTGGGGCGCCGCGCCGCTGTGGTTCGGCGGCCCGCCGGACCCGGCCGCTGCCGTCGAGAGCGCCTCCACCGGAGATCTCGTGAGAGGTGGCGCAAGTGGCGACTGGTGACGGGCTCGACCCGCGTCAGCAGGAGCGCATCGAGTCCGTCGTGGAGCGCGCCCGGTCCGAGAACGGCCTGGACCTGTCGGTCCTCGTCGGCGACCTCGAGCTCGACGACCTCACCCAGTTCCGCCCCGCGGCCGAGAAGCTGCACGCCGCCCTCGGCGACCGCTGCCCCTCCGCAGTGCTGCTCGTCGTCGCCCCCGGCCAGCGCCGCGTCGAGGTCGTCACCGGCCCGCTCGTGCGACGCCGGGTGCCCGACCGCGTGAGCGCCCTCGCGGTGCTCTCGATGACCTCGGCCTTCCGCGGGGGCGATCTCGTCGGCGGGATCGTCGACGCGGTGCGCCAGATCGCCGAGTCCGCCGGCCGTCGTACGGCCCTGTCGCCCGCCGACGACAAGCGCGGCGAGATGGCCGTGCGCGCCGACGGCGCCCACGGCACCCGCGGCGTCCACTAGCCACACTCGCGCCAGCTGGTCAGCCGGCGGAGGCGTCGCACTCCCGGGCGCGCAGCGCGCGCAGCACCCCGTCGCGTCCCTCGAGCAGCAGCCGGCGCAGCGCCGGCGGCACCTCGCGCGAGGCCAGGTAGGTGTCAGTCCGCTGGACGACGGCCGGCGACACCAGCGCCGACGGGTAGAGGCCGACGACGACGTTCTGCGCCATCTCGGCCGTGCGCGTCTCCCACACGGTGGCGATCGCGTCGAAGTACGGCTCGATGAAGCGCTCGAGCAGCGGCAGCTGGTCGTAGGACCAGAAGCCGCCGATGACCGCCGCCTGCACGGCGTTCGGCACGTTGTCGTCCTGCACGGCCAGCCGCCACGCCTCGTCCTTGGCAGCGGCGTCCGGCCGGGCCGCGCGGGCGGCAGCCGCCAGCCGCTCACCCGCCGAGGTCGGGTCGGAGGCCAGCTCGGCGTCGATCTCCGCGTCGCCCACCCCTCCGAGCACGACCAGGCGGTGCAGCAGGTGCCAGCGCAGGTCGGTGTCGACGACCAGGCCGGGGACCTCCGCGGAGCCGTCCAGCAGCCCGCGGAGCAGGCCGAGGTGCCCGCCGGAGGTGGCGACGGACGCCAGCGCACGTACGAACGCCAGCTGTAGGTCGCTGCCGGGCTCGGCAGAGCGCAGCAGGTCGTGCACCGTGCGGGCGAGCTGCGCCCGTCCCGTCGGTGCCCACGCCGGGTCGGCGAAGGTCGTCACGGACGCCTGCGCCAGGCGCAGCAGCGACTGCACCACGCCGATGTCGCTCTCGCGGCCGATGCCGGCCAGCACCATCGCGAGGTAGTCGCGGGCGGGCAGCTCCGCGTCGCGGGTCATGTCCCAGGCGGCCGCCCAGCACAGCGCCCGCGGCAGCGACTCCTCGAAGTCGCCCACGTGGGCGGTCAGCGTCGCGAGCGAGCGCTCGTCGAGGCGGATCTTGGCGTAGGTCAGGTCGTCGTCGTTGACGAGCACCAGGTCGGGCTGCTTGCGCCCGACGAGCGCCGGCACGTCGGTCTTCGCGCCGACGACGTCGAGCTCCTCGCGCGAGGTGCGGACGAGCCGGCCGTCGACGAGGTCGTAGAAGCCGATCGCGACGCGGTGCGAGCGCAGCGTCGGCCACTGGCCAGGCGCCTCCTGCAGCACCGAGAAGGCGGTGAACGCGCCGTCGCCGTCCACCTCGAAGGACGCCCGCAGCGTGTTGACGCCCGCGGTCTCCAGCCACTCCTTCGACCAGTCGCCGAGGTCGCGGCCGCTGGCCCGCTCCAGCGCGCCGAGCAGGTCCGCGAGCACGGTGTTGCCGTACTCATGGGCGGTGAAGTAGCTCTGCAGCGCGGACAGGAAGGCGTCCTGGCCGACCCACGCGACGAGCTGCTTGAGCACCGAAGCGCCCTTGGCATAGGTGATCCCGTCGAAGTTGACCTTGACGGCCTCGATGTCGGGGATGTCGGCGGCGATGGGGTGCGTCGACGGGAGCTGGTCCTGGCGGTAGGCCCAGCTCTTCTCGGTGGTGGCGAAGGTCGTCCAGCCCGCGGTGTAACGCGTCGCCTCGACCTGCGCGAGCACCGACATGTAGGTGGCGAAGGACTCGTTGAGCCACAGGTCGTCCCACCAGCGCATCGTCACGAGGTCGCCGAACCACATGTGGGCCATCTCGTGCAGCACGGTCTCGGCCCGCCGCTCGTACGCCGCGTCGGTCACCTTGGAGCGGAAGACGTAGTCCTCGAGGAAGGTGACGGCCCCGGCGTTCTCCATCGCGCCGGCGTTGAACTCCGGGACGAACAGCTGGTCGTACTTGCCGAAGGGATAGCGGTAGCCGAACACCCGGTGGAAGAAGTCGAAGCCCTGCTTGGTGACCGTGAACAGGTCCTCGGGATCGAGGTGCTGCACCAGCGAGGCCCGGCAGTAGATGCCCAGCGGGATCCCGTCGTGCTCGTCGTGCACCGAGGCGTACGGACCGGCGACCAGCGCGGTGATGTAGGTCGACATCCGCGGCGTCTCGGCGAACGACCAGCTGCCGCCGTCCTGGGTCCCGACGGCGTTGCTCACGCAGACCCAGTCCTCGGGCGCCTGCACCGCGAGCCGGAAGACCGCCTTGAGGTCGGGCTGGTCGAAGCAGGCGTACATCCGGTGGGCGTCGAAGGTCTCGAACTGCGTGTAGAGGTAGACCGACCCGTCGACCGGGTCGACGAAGCGGTGCAGCCCCTCGCCGGTGCGCATGTAGGCGCCGTCGGCGTCGACGACGAGCTCGTTGTCGGCCGCGAGGCCGGTCAGCCGGATCCGGTTGCCGTCGAAGGCGGTCGCCGGGTCGACGTCCTGGCCGTTGAGCACGATCGAGCGGACCGACGGGGCGGTGAGGTCGACGTGGGTCGACGCGCCCGGCTCGCTGCAGGAGAAGCGGATGGTCGACGTGCTGCGGAAGGTGCCGCTGCCGGGAGCCCCGGCGCCGTCGGTGAGGTCGAGGGCGACGTCGTAGGCGGCGACGGTCAGCAGACGGGCGCGGGTGGCCGCCTCGTCGCGGGTCAGGTCGTTCGGCGTCGCAGTGGTCACGTGCCTCAGTCTCCCACGCGGCGGCCGCCGCACAACCGGCAGCGCGCGCTTGCGCGTGCAACCATGAGGTCATGGCTGACGAGACGACGCGCATCGACTTCTGGTTCGACCCGCTGTGCCCGTGGGCGTGGATCACCTCGCGCTGGGTGCTCGAGGTGGAGCAGGTCCGCCCCGTCGCGACGACGTGGAACGTCATGTCGCTCACGGTCCTCAACGAGGGCCGGGACCTGCCCGCGGACTACCTCGAGAAGATGAAGCACGGCTACGGCCCGGTGCGCGTCTGCACCGCTGCCGCCGGAGCCGGCCACGACCTGCTGCCGCTCTACACCGCGTACGGCGAGCTCATCCACCACGAGAAGGTCGAGATCACCGACCCGACGCTGCACGAGCGCGCGCTCGCCGCGGCCGGTCTGCCGGCCGAGCTGGCCGCTGCCGCGGACGACGCGTCGCACGACGACGCGCTCAAGAAGAGCCACCACCGCGGGATGGACCCGGTCGGGATGGACGTCGGCACGCCGGTCATCCACGTGGACGGCGTCGCGTTCTTCGGCCCGGTGCTGTCGCGCATCCCGCGCGGGGAGCAGGCCGGGCAGGTGTGGGACGGCGCTCGGCTGCTCGCCGGCTTCCCGCACTTCTACGAGCTCAAGCGGACCCGGACCGAGGGCCCTCAGTTCGACTGACGGGCCGGACGTAGGGTCGCGGCCATGGACCTCACTGCCAAGGACGCGTTCTTCATCGGTGGCACCTGGGTGCCGGTCACGGGCCGCGAGGCGCTGGCCGTCGTCGACCCCGCGACCGAGCAGCAGGTCTCCTCGGTGCCGGCGGGCACCGCCGAGGACGTCGACGCCGCGGTCGCCGCGGCCCGCGTCGCGTTCGCCGGCTGGGCCGCCACGCCCGTGGCGGACCGTGCAGCGCTGCTGACCGCCGCGGCCGACGCGCTGGAGGCGCGCACCGACGAGGTGGCGCTGCTCATCTCGACCGAGATGGGCACGCCTCTGACTTTCAGCAAGGCGGTGCAGGTCGGCAACCCGGTGCGGGTCCTGCGCTCCTACGCGCAGATCCTGGCGGACTACTCCTTCGAGGAGCAGATCGCGAACTCCCTCGTCGTCAAGGAGCCGATCGGCGTCGTCGGCGCGATCACCCCGTGGAACTACCCGCTGCACCAGGTCGTCGCGAAGGTCGCCGCCGCCCTGGCCGCCGGCTGCACCGTCGTGCTCAAGCCGTCCGAGGTCGCCCCGCTGTCGGCGTTCGCGCTGGCCGAGGTCTTCGAGCAGGTCGGCCTGCCGGCCGGCGTCTTCAACCTCGTGACCGGCCTCGGTCCCGTCGTCGGCGAGGCGATCGCCGCGCACCCCGACGTGGACATGGTCTCGTTCACCGGCTCCACCGCCGCGGGCAAGCGCGTGCAGGCCGTCGGCGCGGGGACCGTCAAGCGGGTCGCGCTCGAGCTCGGCGGCAAGAGCGCGTTCATCGTCCTCGACGACGCCGACCTCGGGAAGGCGGTCAAGATCGGCCTGGCCAACTGCTTCATCAACGGCGGCCAGACCTGCACCGCCTGGACCCGGATGCTCGTGCCCGCCGGCAAGTACGACGAGGCGCTCGAGCTCATCAAGGACGCCGCCGCCAAATACCCGGTCGGCGCGCCGACCGACGAGGGCACCCGCATCGGCCCGCTCGCCAACGCCGCGCAGTTCGACAAGGTGCGCGGCTTTATCGAGCAGGCCGTCGCGGACGGCGCCACGGTCGTCGTCGGCGGCGCCGACCGCCCGGAGGGCTTCGACACCGGCTACTACGTCAAGCCCACCGTGCTCGGTGACGTCGCGCCCGGCTCGCAGGTCGAGCAGGAGGAGGTCTTCGGACCGGTCCTCGCGGTCATCCCGTACGCCGACGAGGACGAGGCTGTCGCGATCGCCAACGGCACGCCGTACGGCCTGGCCGGCGGGGTCTTCGGCGGCGACCAGGAGCACGCCGTCGCGGTCGCCAAGCGGATGCGCACCGGGATGGTCGACGTCAACGGCGGGCGCTTCAACCCGCTCGCGCCGTTCGGCGGCTACAAGCAGAGCGGCAACGGCCGCGAGCTGGGGGAGTACGGCCTCGAAGAGTTCCTCGAGGTCAAGTCGCTGCAGCTGTAGTCGGGGGCGCCCGCCCCGATCCCACGCCCCTCCCCCCGCCGATCTTCGTCTTGTAGGGGCCGGGCTGGCGTGTCCCGGCACCTCAAGCCGAAGATCGTCGCGGCTAGATGACGATGCGCATGGGGAGGCCGAGGGGGTCGGTCTGGTTGCCGAGGACCTCGGCCTCGCCGCGGGCCCAGCGGTGGGCCACCATCGCGCAGGCGGCGGCGTCGAGGGCGTCGTCGAGCAAGGCGAACGGCGGGACGTCGTGGGGAAGCGGCTCGGGGAGCAGCTCCTCGAGCAGGGCGATCCGCTGGAGCGCACCGGCCGCCGACTTCTTGGTCGCGAGGTCGAACTGGCCCGCCGCCATCGACGCGAAAGCCACCTCGGGGTGGCTCTCCACCACGCGCCGGTGGACCTCGGCCGGCTGCGCGCGCAGCAGCTCGTCGACCTCGCGGATGCGGGGGACGAGTCCGAAGGCCTGCGCGCTGAGCGATGGCGCGAGCGGCCGGGCCTCGGCGTAGGTGCTGCAGGACAGCACCTCTCGAGGTGGGGCGGCGAAGACCGAGGACCGGCGGGCGCCGAGCCGCTGCCGGGCCAGCACGTCGCAGCTGCGGGTCGCCCCGAGCGGGGCCAGCCCGATCGGGACGTCCAGCGCGACGGCGTCCGCCTCGTACTCGTCGGCGAGCTCGAGCAGGGCGGTCGTGTCGGCCGCGGCGTGCCAGGACAGCTCGCCTTCGCCGTCGATCACTGCGACGACCCACGCGCCGCCCTTGCAGCCGTCGGCCCCGAGGACGAGCAGGGCGCGGTCGTCAAGGTTGGCCATGGCGCGCAGCCTGCCCGGGTGAGGGTCGTCGTGCACGCGGCTGCACCCAGTTGCGGCCCGCCGCGCCGCCGCCGGGGCCGGGGCGCTGCCCGGTCGGGCAACTGGGTGCACCTGGGTGCAGCCGCGAGCGCCGCCGCGAGCAGGCCCCGGCACCCGACCCGGCAGACTGTCCGGCATGCGCGTGCACCTGGGCTCCGACCATGCCGGCCTCGACCTCAAGACCGCCATCGTGCGGCGGCTGGCCGAGCTCGGCCACGAGCCGGTGGATCACGGTCCGGTGGAGTACGTCGCGACCGACGACTACCCGCCGTTCGTGCTGCGCGCGGCGCAGGGCGTGGCCGCCGAGCGGGGCAGCCTGGGCGTCGTGATCGGCGGGTCCGGCAACGGCGAGGCGATGGCGGCCAACAAGGTGCGCGGCGTGCGCTGCGCGCTGGCGTGGAGCACCGAGACTGCGCAGCTCGCCCGCGAGCACAACGACGCCAACGTCGTCAGCCTCGGCGCGCGGATGCACGACGAGGCCACCGCGCTGAGCATTCTCGAAGTGTTCCTGGGCACCTCGTACAGCGGCGACGAGCGGCACACCCGCCGGATCGGCATGCTGAGCGCGTACGAGACGTCGGGAGCCCTCCCGCCGCTGTAGACGAAGGAGCGCCCCCTTGCCTGAGGGGCACACGATCCACCGGCTGGCCCGCGACCACCGCCCGCTGCTCGTCGGCCGCGAGGTCCGCGCGACCAGCCCGCAGGGCCGCTTCGCGACCGGCGCCGAGATGCTCGACGGCCGTCGCGTCGAAGCTGTCGAGCCCTACGGCAAGCACCTGTTCTACGTCTTCGAGGGTGACGTGCTGCTGCACGTGCACCTCGGGCTGTACGGCAGCTGGGTCGCGGCGTCGCTGCCCGCGCCCGAGCCGAAGGGCGCGCTGCGCCTGCGGCTCACCACCGACGACCACTGGCTCGACCTGCGCGGGCCGACGGCGTGCGAGCTGCACACGCCGGACGACCGGGACCGGGTGCTGGCCCGGCTGGGACCGGACCCGCTGCGCAAGGGTGCCGACCCCGACCTCGCCTGGCAGCGGATCAGCCGCAGCCGCATGGCGATCGGCGCGCTGCTCATGGACCAGTCGGTGCTGGCCGGCGTCGGCAACGTCTACCGGGCCGAGGTGCTCTACCGCGCCGGGCTGTCACCGTTCCGGCCCGGCCGCGAGGTGCCCGAACGGATCTGGGACGGCATGTGGGAGGACCTGCGGGTCCTGCTGCGCGCCGGGGTGCGCGCCGGGCACATCGTCACGACCGAGCGGGAGGACCGCGACCGGCGCAGCGGCCCGGCCAGGCGCGGGGACCGCTTCTACGTCTACCGGCGCCACGGCGAGCCTTGCCGCCGGTGCGGCACCGAGGTCCGGACGCAGGAGATGGTTGCTCGCAACCTCTTCTGGTGCCCGGTCTGCCAGCCGGCCTGAGTCACCAGACCTGCGGGTGCCATGGCGCGCCCTCGAGCGCACCGAAGGCGGTGCTGGCACGGCCCAGCGCGCCGGAGGCCCGCTCGTGCACGGGCCGCGACCGCAGTGGGGTGCCGCCGAGGTAGGCCGCGCCGAGGTCGGCGACGTCGAGCTCGAGGTCGGGCGTCTGCTCCGTGCGCGTGCAGGTCGCGCCGCCACGGCCTCCCTCGAGCCGCCACGACCCCTCGTTCCACGGGCAGTGCCGGTCCGTCACGGCCAGCACGACGTCGATGTCGGCGGCGTAGCGGCGCAGCACGAGCGCCGCGGACACGTCGACGAGCCGCACGTGCAGGCAGTCCCGCAGCGACGCGCGGGCCACCCGGGGCTCGGCGAGCAGATCGGTCAGCAGCGGGTCGTCGGTCGCGACCGCCACCCGGACCGTGCCCATGAGGTCCAGGTCGAGCAGGTAGCGCCACAGCCGGGCCCGCGCGGCGGTCGTCTCCGCCACGACCTCCCGCACGCCCACCTCGCCAGAAGGCACGCCGTCCACCCACCTGACCGTCGTGGCGTAGAGGGCGTAGCCGCCGTCGGTCACGACGCACTGCAGCAGGCTCGCCCCGTCCCGGCGGTGCTCCGGGTCGTGCAGCCGGAAGCCCCACCACGCGTCGTCGCGGTGCGTCCAGCCGGCGGTCCGCGCCGCCACCCGGGCGTAGGTCTCCCGCACCTGCGCGCCCGGCTCCTCCAGGCTCAGCCGGCCGGTGGGGACCGGCGTCCGGAAGGCTGCGCCGCGCGGCAGCGCCAGCGAGAGCAGCCAGGCCGCCGTCCCGTAGCCGTACCGGCCGTAGATGGCCGCCTCGCTCGCCCACAGGGCCGCGACGGCACTGCCCTCCTCGTGCAGGTCGACGAGCTGGCGGGACATCAGCGACCCGAGCACCCCCTGTCGGCGATGTGTGGGCAGCACGCCCACCCAGGTGACGCCGGCAACGGGCACCGGACCGCCCGGGACGGTCATCGAGAAGGCGAACGAGCCGGCTGTGCCGACGATGCGCTCGCCGTCGCGGGCCGCGTAGAAGCGCGTCGGGTCCACCACCGACGCCTCGACGTCGGTGTCTGCCGGGTGGGCGACGCCGCCGAAGGCCTGCTCCAGGGCGTCCATGGCGGGAACGACGTCCGCGGCGGTCAGGTGCTGGATCTCGAAGGTCATGCCGGAGTGTGGCGTGCCCGCACGGCGGGGCGCGCCTGCTTTTCGGGCGGGCGCTAGCCTCCGCCACGATGATCTCCTTCGCCTCGCTGCGCGGTCCCCGCGTCCCGAAGGGCATGCGGGCCGTCGTGCTGGCC
>JAJAYV010000424.1 GCA_026786045.1 Frankiaceae bacterium
ACGGTGGTGTCCTTGCCGTGGCCCGGGTAGACCCACGTCTGGTCCGGCAGCGGGCCGAACACCTTGCGCTCGAGGTCGTTCATCAGCCGCCCGAACCGGTCCGGGTCCTTCTCGGTGTTGCCGGGCCCGCCGGGGAACAGGCTGTCGCCCGACCAGAGGTGGGGACGCTCGGGGTCACCCTCGTACAGCAGGGCGATCGAGCCGGGGGTGTGCCCCTCGAGATGGATGACCGACAGCGTGCACTCGCCGACCGAGATCGTGTCGCCGTCCTGCAGCAGCTGGTCAGCGCGCACGGGCAGGCTCTCGGCGTCCGCGGGGTGCGCGAGCACGGGCGCGCCGGAGCCCTCCTTCACCTCCGCCAGCGCTTGCACGTGGTCCCAGTGGCCATGCGTCTCGACGATCCCGACGAGCTGGCCGTCGCCGACCAGCGACAGCAGCAGCGGCGCGTCGCCGGCGGCGTCGACCAGCACCGTGGAGCCAGTCGCCGTGCAGCGCAGCAGGTAGCAGTTGTTCTCGAACGGCGGCGTCATCACCTTGGTGATCCGCAGCGCCGGGGTCTCGCGCACGTCGGCCGGGCCGCCGACCGCCACGTCACCGGTGTAGGGCACGGGGCACTCCTTGATCGGGAAGCGTGCTGTCGGGCCCCGACGTTAGCCTTGGAAGTCCCTCTCCACCCTCTGTCGTCAGGACCCCATGGCCGACCGCCTCGTCGTGCGCGGCGCGCGTGAGCACAACCTCAAGGACGTCTCGCTCGACCTGCCGCGCGACGCCCTGATCGTCTTCACCGGGCTCTCCGGCTCGGGCAAGTCCAGCCTGGCCTTCGACACGATCTTCGCCGAGGGACAGCGCCGCTACGTCGAGTCGCTGTCGGCGTACGCCCGGCAGTTCCTCGGCCAGATGGACAAGCCCGACGTCGACTTCATCGAGGGGCTGTCGCCCGCGGTGTCGATCGACCAGAAGTCGACCTCGCGCAACCCGCGGTCGACGGTCGGCACGATCACCGAGGTCTACGACTACCTGCGTCTGCTCTACGCCCGCGCCGGCACCCCGCACTGCCCGCAGTGCGGCCGGGTCATCGCCCGCCAGCAGCCCTCGCAGATCGTCGACCGGGTCCTCGAGCTCGAGGAGGGCAGCCGCTTCCAGATTCTCGCGCCGGTGATCCGCGGCCGCAAGGGCGAGTACGTCGACCTGTTCGCCGACCTGCAGACCAAGGGCTACTCCCGCGCCCGGGTCGACGGCGTCGTGCACTCACTCGCCGAGCCGCCCAAGCTCAAGAAGCAGGAGAAGCACACCATCGAGGTGGTCGTCGACCGCCTGACCGTCAAGGGGTCCGCCAAGCGCCGGCTCACCGACTCGATCGAGACGGCGCTCGGCCTGGGCAGCGGGCTGGTGGTCCTCGACTTCGTCGACAAGCCCGAGGACGACCCCGAGCGTGAACGCACCTTCTCGGAGCACCTCGCCTGCCTCTACGACGACCTGTCCTTCGAGGAGCTCGAGCCGCGTTCGTTCTCCTTCAACAGCCCCTACGGCGCGTGCCCCGAGTGCCACGGCCTGGGCGTGAAGAAGGAGGTCGACCCCGAGCTCGTCATCACCGACGAGGAGGCCTCCTTCGAGCAGGGCGTCATCGCCCCGTGGAGCTCCGGCCACAACATCGAGTACTTCGGCCGCCTCGTGCAGGCCCTCGGCGACGCGCTCGGCTTCACCCTCAAGACCCCCTGGAAGAAGCTCAAGGCGGACCAGCAGAAGGCCGTCCTCTACGGCCACCCGACCGAGGTGCACGTCCGCTACCGCAACCGGTACGGCCGCGAGCGCAGCTACTACACCGCCTACGAGGGCGTCATCCCGTTCCTGGAGCGGCGGCACTCCGAGGCCGAGTCCGAGACCAGCCGGGACCGCTTCGAGGGCTACATGCGGGAGGTGCCGTGCGGCGTCTGCCAGGGCGCCCGGCTCAAGCCAGAGGTCCTCGCCGTCACCCTGGGCGACAAGTCGATCGCCGACGTCGCCGCCATGTCGATCGGCGACTGCGCGATCTTCCTGCGCGAGCTCGAGCTGACCGAGCGGCAGGCCACCATCGCCGAGCGCGTCGTCAAGGAGGTCAACGCCCGGCTGGGCTTCCTGCTCGACGTCGGGCTGGACTACCTCTCGCTCGACCGAGCCGCGGGCACCCTCGCCGGCGGCGAGGCCCAGCGGATCCGGCTGGCGACCCAGATCGGCTCCGGCCTGGTCGGCGTCCTCTACGTGCTGGACGAACCGTCGATCGGCCTGCACCAGCGGGACAACCGGCGGCTGATCGACACCCTGCTGCGGCTGAAGTCGCTCGGGAACACCCTCATCGTCGTCGAGCACGACGAGGACACCATCAACACCGCCGACTGGGTCGTCGACATCGGCCCGGGCGCCGGCGAGCACGGCGGCCACATCGTCGTCTCCGGCTCGGTCGAGGACCTGCTCGCCAGCCCCGACTCGATCACCGGCATGTACCTGTCGGGCCGCCGCGAGATAGCCGTGCCCGAGGTGCGCCGGCCGGCGACCAAGGGCCGCGAGCTCGTGGTCGTCGGCGCGCGCGAGCACAACCTGCGCGACGTCACGGTGACCTTCCCGCTCGGCCAGCTCGTGGCCGTCACCGGGGTGTCCGGCTCGGGCAAGTCGACGCTGGTCAACGACATCCTCGCGACCGTGCTGGTCAAGCAGCTCAACGGCAACCGCGAGGTCCCCGGCCGGCACACCCGGGTCACCGGGCTCGAGCACCTCGACAAGGTCGTGCGCGTCGACCAGTCGCCGATCGGCCGGACCCCGCGGTCCAACCCGGCGACCTACACCGGCGTCTTCGACCACATGCGCAAGCTCTTCGCCGAGACCACCGAGGCCAAGGTCCGCGGTTACCTGCCCGGGCGCTTCAGCTTCAACGTCAAGGGCGGCCGCTGCGAGGCCTGCTCCGGCGACGGCACGATCAAGATCGAGATGAACTTCCTGCCGGACGTCTACGTCCCGTGCGAGGTCTGCGACGGCGCGCGCTACAACCGCGAGACGCTCGAGGTGCACTTCAAGGGCAAGAGCATCTCCGAGGTGCTCGACATGCCGATCGAGCAGGCCGCGGAGTTCTTCGAGGCGGTGCCGGCGATCCGGCGCCACCTGCAGACCCTGGTCGAGGTCGGGCTGGGCTACGTCCGGCTCGGGCAGCCCGCGCCGACGCTGTCCGGCGGCGAGGCCCAGCGCGTCAAGCTGGCCAGCGAGCTGCAGAAGCGGCAGACCGGTCGGACGATCTACGTGCTCGACGAACCGACCACCGGCCTGCACTTCGAGGACATCAACAAGCTGCTCGGCGTGCTGCAGCGGCTGGTCGACGGCGGCAACTCCGTGATCGTCATCGAGCACAACCTCGACGTGATCAAGTGCGCCGACCACGTCATCGACATGGGCCCGGAGGGCGGCTCCGGCGGCGGCACGGTCGTCGCCGAGGGCACGCCGGAGCACGTCGCGACGGTCGAGGCCTCACACACCGGGCGCTTCCTCGGGGAGATCCTCGCCGGCCGAGGTGGCCTGGGCCACCGGTCGCCGGCGGGGGAGCCCATCGCGCCCGGCGACGCCATGACCCGGGCGTCGGCCAAGGCGCCTGGCACGGCGCCCATCAAGATGCCGGCCGCGAAGAAGCCGGTGGCCAAGAAGGCCCCGGCCGCGAAGAAGACGGTGGCGAAGAAGGCCCCGGCCGCGAAGCGGAGCGTCGCGGCGCGGTAGCCCGAATCCGGACACGTAGGGGGTTGTCACCCCACGGGCACCTCCGAGCGTGCAGACTGCGGCCCTCACCACGTGACGCAGCCGCAACCCCCGGAGATCGCATGCCCCGTCCCACCCTGTCCGCCGCCCTGGTCGCCCTGCTCACACCGGGCCTGCTCGTCGCAGGCCTCGGTGCGCCGAGCGCCGCGGCCACCCCGCCGGTGGTCCTGGAGTCCGGCAGCACCCCCGACACCCGGCCCTTCCCGGACGACGCCTTCACCGTCGCCGACGCCGCCCAGGCCACCGGCCGGCGGATCGCACTCCCGACCGCGGGCTGCGCCCCGGCCGAGTGCGCCGACCTGGCGCTGCTCAACCGGATGGACGGCTTCGACGTCCGGCCGCGCGTGACCCTGCCGTTCTCCGCGGAGGTCGACCTCAGCACCATCACACCCGAGACCGTGCGGGTGCTCGGCCCGGACGGCTTCCGCACCGGGCTCGTGCAGCTCGTGCAGGACCCGATCACCGGCACGGTGTCCGGCTACCCCGACGCCTACCTCGCGCCCGGCACCCGGCACACCCTCGTGGTGACCGCCGGCATCCTGGCCACGGACGGCACCCCGGTCGACGTGGGCGGCGCGTCCTACCGCACGACGTTCACCACCATGACCACCACCGACGTCCTCGACGACGTCCGCGCGGCGCTCGACGCCGGTGCGGCGTACGACGACGCGGGGATCGGCGCGGGCGAGCGCACGGTCCGCTTCGACACCGCCGACGACGGCCGGCCGTCGATCTTCCCGGCGTCGATCACCACCACCGGCATCGTCGCCCAGCAGCAGACCGGCACCAGCACCTTCACGCCCTACAACGTGCCGAACACCGCGAAGACCTACGCGACCTACGGCTTCGGCTCGTTCTCGAGCCCGCAGTACCTCGGCGCCGACGTGACGATCGCGCCGACCCCGAGCGGCGCGGCTCCCGCCCCGGTCGGTGCCGCCGAGCTCGGCGTCGCGATGATCGCCCCGGCCCCGTCCGCGGAGTGCATCTCGCCGGTCGTCTTCGGCCACGGCTTCACCCGCAGCAAGCTCGACCTGTTCCTCTCGGCCGACACCCTCGGCCAGAGCAACCTGGCGGTCTTCGCCACCGACGTCCCCGGCCACGGCTTCGGCCCGGACTCGACCTACGCCGTGCGCACCGCGGCCGGCACCCGCACGGGTGACCTGCTGACCCGCGGCCGCGACGTGAACGGCGACGGCGTGATCGGCAACACCGAGGGCGTCGCCGCCGGCGGCGCCAACAGCACTGTCGGCAGCCGCGACGCGCTCATCCAGGCGGTCGTGGACAACATGGCTCTCGTCCGCGCGCTCGAGAAGGGCGTTGACGTCGACGGTAACGGCACGGTCGACACCTGCGTCGGCAACGGCGTCGTCACCTACTTCGGCCAGAGCTTCGGCGGCATCTACGGCACGATGCTGCTCGGCACCGACCCCAAGGTCGAGGCCGGCGTCCCGAACGTCCCCGGTGGCCCGATCACCGAGATCAGCCGGCTCGGCGCCTTCC
>JAJAYV010000425.1 GCA_026786045.1 Frankiaceae bacterium
CTGCGCGCCGAGGACGAGCCGTACGTGCCCGCGCAGCCCGAGCCGGTCGGCGCCGAGCCCGGCTACCTGCCGTCCTACGTCGCGGCCGAGCCGCCCTACATCGCGGCTGCGCTGCCGGTCCCGCAGGCCGTCGAGCGGCTGCGGGCCGCCTACCGCCGCCAGGTGCTCGAGCTGGCAGCCCGCGACGTGGTCGGCGCCGTCGCCCTCGAGGAGGTCGGCGGCGAGCTGGCCGACCTCGCCGGCGCCACCCTGTCGGCCGCGATGGCCGTCGCGCTGACGCCGCTGCCGGACGACGCGCCGCCCTGCCGGCTGGCCGTCATCGGGATGGGCAAGGCCGGCGGCCGCGAGCTCAACTACGTCAGCGACGTCGACGTCGTCTTCGTCGGCGAGCCGCTGGAGGAGGGCGACGACGACGAGGCGGCGCTGCGCACCGCGACCCGGCTGGCCGCCGAGACGATGCGGGTCTGCGGGCTGGTCGCCTGGCCGGTCGACGCCGGGCTGCGCCCCGAGGGGGCGGCCGGTCCGCTGGTCCGCACGCTCGCCAGCCACACCGCCTACTACCGCCGGTGGGCGCACACCTGGGAGTTCCAGGCACTGCTCAAGGCGCGCCCGATGGCCGGCGACCTCGCGCTCGGCGACGCGTACACCGCCATGACCGCGCCGATGGTGTGGGCGGTCAGCGAGCGCAAGGGCTTCGTCGAGGACGTGCAGGCGATGCGCCGTCGGGTGGAGTCCACGCTCAAGGCCGACCGCGCCGACCGCGAGGTCAAGCTCGGCCGGGGCGGCCTGCGCGACGTGGAGTTCGCGGTGCAGCTGCTGCAGCTCGTGCACGGCCGCACCGACGACAGCCTGCGCAGCGGCACGACGCTGGCCGCGCTGCAGGCGCTGGCCGACGGCGGCTACGTCGGCCGGGAGGACGCCCGTCACCTGGCCGAGGCCTACCGCTGGCTGCGGACCGTCGAGCACCGGCTGCAGCTGCACCGGCTGCGGCGCACCCACCTGCTGCCGGCCGCCGACGACGCCGAGGGCCTGCGCCGGGTCGCCCGCGCCGCCGGCTACCGCAAGGACGCCGTCACGACCTTCTCCCGCGAGCGGGCCGGCTACGGCCGCGAGGTGCGCCGGCTGCACGAGAAGCTCTTCTACCGACCGCTGCTGTCCGCGGTGGCGCGGCTGCCCACGGAGGAGGCCTCCCTCACGCCGGCCGCGGCCCGGGCGCGGCTCGAGGCGCTCGGCTTCGCCGACCCGGCCGCCGCCCTGCGTCAGCTGCAGGCGCTGACCGAGGGCGTCTCGCGGCGTGCCGCGATCCAGCAGACGCTGCTGCCGGCGATGCTCAGCTGGTTCGCCGACGCGGCCGACCCCGACGCCGGACTGCTGGCCTTCCGCCAGGTGTCGGACAAGCTCGGCTCGACGCCCTGGTACCTGCGGCTGCTGCGCGACGAGGGCCGGGCGGCCGAGCGGCTCGCGTCGCTGCTGGCCTCCTCGCGCTTCGTCGCCGACCTGCTCGGCCGGGCCCCGGAGGCGGTGCGGCTGCTGGCCGACGACGCCGAGCTCCAGCCGCGCCCGCGGGCCGTGCTGGAGAGCGCCTTCGTCGCGACCGTCCGCCGCCGCGAGGACTGGGAGGGCGCGGTAGCCGCCGCCCGCGGACTTCGGCGCGAGGAGCTGCTGCGCGTCGCCTGCGCCGACCTGCTCGGTCTGGTCGACCAGGAAACGGTCGGGCACGCGCTGTCCGACGTCGCCGCCGCCGTGCTGTCCGCCGCCCTCGCCACCGCCACCCGCAAGGTGGAGTCCGAGCGGCGCGGCCCGCTGCCGGTCCGCTTCTCGGTGCTCGCCATGGGCCGGCTCGGCGGCGGCGAGCAGGGCTACGGCAGCGACGCCGACGTGCTGTTCGTCCACGACCCGCTGCCCAGGATCCCCGACGGGGAGGCCGCGGCGGTCGCCCACGACGTCGCGCACGAGATGCGCCGGCTGCTCGCGCTGCCCGCGCCCGACCCGCCGCTCGCGCTCGATGCCGACCTGCGGCCCGAGGGCAAGCAGGGTCCGCTCAGCCGCAGCCTGGCGTCGTACGCCGCCTACTACGGCCGCTGGTCCTCGACCTGGGAGGCGCAGGCGCTGCTGCGCGCCGCCCCGGTCGCGGGCGACCCCGAGCTGGCCGAGGCGCTGCTCGCGCTCGTCGAGCCGGTGCGCTACCCCGAGGGCGGCCTGAGCTCCGAGCAGGTGCGCGAGATCCGGCGCCTCAAGGCGCGGATGGAGGCCGAGCGCGTGCCGCGCGGCGTCGACCCCAAGCTCGCGCTGAAGATGGGCCCCGGCGGCCTGGCCGACGTCGAGTGGGCGGTCCAGCTGCTCCAGCTCCAGCACGCCCAGACGGTGCCGGAGCTGCGCACCCCGTCGACGCTGCCGGCCCTGCGGGCGGCGGTCGCGGCGGGCCTGCTCGACCCCGCCGACGGGGAGGTCCTGGAGACCGCCTGGTCGCTGGTGACGCGCGTCCGCAACGCGCTCTACCTCGTCCGCGGGCGCTCCGCGGAGGGGCTGCCGTCGAGTGGTCGGGACCTGTCGGGAGCGGCCCGGGCGCTCGGCTACCCTGCCGACACGCAGGGGGACTTCCTGGACGACTACCGGCGAGCCACCCGCCGTGCCAGGGCCGTCGTCGAGAGGGTGTTCTACGCGTGAGCGAGCAGTCCCGGGTCCGCACCGTCCAGGCCGGCAGCACCAGCTTCCTGCTGCGCGAGCAGGCGGTCGACGGCCCCGGCACCCCCGTCCTGCTGCTCCACGGCGTCCCCGAGACCGCGACCAGCTGGAAGGCCCTGGCGCCCCGGCTCGCGGTCGGCCGCCGCGTTCTCGCCCCCGACCTGCCGGGCCTGGGCGGCTCCGTCTTCTCCGGCCCGTACGACGTGGCCACGCTGGTCGGGGAGCTCGTCGCGCTGATCGAGGCCGAGGTGCCCGGCGGGCGCGTCGACGTCGTGGGCCACGACTGGGGCGGCTCGCTGGCCCTCGCGCTCGCCGGCGTCCGGCCCGACCTGGTGCGGCGGCTGGTCGTCGCCAACGCGCCCTACCGCGACGTGCCGCTGCGCGCCCTGCACATCCCGTTCTTCGCGCTGCCCGCCGCCCCGGAGCTGGTGCTGCGCCTGGGCGGCCGCCGCCTCCTTGACGCGGCCTTCCGGTTCGCGTGGCGGGCGAGCACGCCGGTCGACGACGAGAGCCTGGCGGAGTACCGCGCCGCCTACACCCGGCCGAGCGTCCGGCAGGCGATGCTCGGCTACTACCGCGCCGCCACCCGGCCGCGAGTGGCTCGGGCCCTGAGCCGCGCCGTGCACCCCGTCCCGGCGCCGCACGTCGCCGTCGAGGGGGCGCTGGTGCTGTGGGGCGCGCTCGACCCCGTGCTGCCGGTCTCCGTCGGTGAGGGCATCGTGCGCGACCTGGGCGCCGACGCGGTCATGGTGACCGTCCCGGGCGCCGGCCACTTCGTCGTGGAGGAGGCGCCGGACGTCGTCGCCGAGGTGCTGCTCGACTTCCTCGCCGAGGAGCAGGAGCCCGCCCGCGTCCACGCCGCTCCGCCCGAGAAGCCGCACGAGGGGCACACGCCCATCGAGCCGCCGCCGGGTGCCCCCGCCAAGCGTGTGCCGACCGGGCCCGCCGACGGGTCCCGGCCGTCGCCCAGCTGAGCGCGCGGCTCGGCAGCTGGAGCAGCGCGGCCCTGGGCGGGGTGGTCGCGCTCGTCCTGGGCGGGCTCCACCTGGCGCTTCGGCCGCGCACCGGCACCGACATCGCCGCCCAGATCGCGCGCGCGTCCTTCGCCGCCGAGCACCCGTTCACCCCGGTGGACATGAGCTGGTACTCCGGCGTCCACCCCTACGGCTACAGCCTGCTCGCGCCGTACGTCCTTGCCGTGGTCGGCATCGGGCTGACCGGTCTGCTGGCCGCCGTCGCTGCGGCCGTCCTGCTCGGCCGGCTGCTCAAGGACAGCGCCCACCCGATGGCCGGCGCGGCGCTCGGCGGCTTCTTCGCCGTCGCCAACGTCGTGTCCGGCCGCAGCACGTTCGCGCTCGGAGCGGTCGCCGCCCTGGCCGCCCTGGTGCTGCTGCCACGGCGGAGGTGGGCCGCCGTCGCGGCGGTGCTGTCCGGCCTCTTCAGCCCCGTCGCCGCGGCCTTCCTCGGCCTGGCCGCGGCCGTGCTGGTCCTCCAGCGGCAGCGGGGTGGGTGGACCCTGGGGCTCGCCGCGAGCATCCCGGTCGCGGTGCTCGCTCTGCTGTTCCCCTCCGGCGGCGTCCAGCCGTACGAAGCGGGCTCCGCGCCGTACGCCGTGCTGGCCGGGCTGGTGCTCGCGGCGCTGACGCACTCCTCGACGCTGCGCCTGGGGGGGCTGCTCTACGCCCTCGCCGCCGGGCTGCTGGTGCTGCTGTCGGACCCGTTCGGCAGCAACATCCTGCGGCTCGGGCTGCTGCTCGCCACCCCGCTCGTGGTGGCCACCGCCACCGAGCACTGGCGCATCGTCGCGCCCGTCGCGGCGGCGCTGGTGCTGTGGCAGGTGCAGCCGCCGTACGCCGACCTGCAGGCGCAGCGCCCGCCCTCCTTCGTGGCGCTCAACCAGGCGCTCGTCGAGCTCGAGGCCAAGCGCGTGGAGGTGGTCCCGCTGCGCGACCACGGCGAGGCGGCGTTCGTCGCGCCCGTCGTGCCGCTGATCCGGGGGTGGTCGCGGCAGATCGATACCGCCCGCAACCCGCTGTTCTACGAGGGCGCACTCGACGCCCGGGAGTACGGCGCCTGGCTGCGCGAGAACGCCGTCGACCACGTCGTGCTCGGACCCTCGGCGCGCGCTGACGGCGGCGGCCAGGCTGAGCGGGCCCTGCTGCTCGTCGGCAGCGTCAACGGGCTCGAGCGGGTCTGGTCCGACGACCAGTGGACGGTGTGGCGCTACCTGCCGGGGCTCGAGATCGCCCAGCCCCCGGCGCAGGTGCTCGACAGCGACCGGGCGTCCCTCACCGTCCGCAGCGACCGGCCCACCGACGGGCGGCTGGTGCTGCAGTGGTCGCGCTGGCTGTCGGTGACCGGGCCGGCGTGCGTCGAGCGGGACGGCGACGGCACCCGGCTGCGCTTCACCGCTCCCGGGACCGCGGTGATCAGCAGCCGGCTCAGCCTGCGGCCGACGGGGCACTGCTGAGCCGCGGCCGCAGCACC
>JAJAYV010000426.1 GCA_026786045.1 Frankiaceae bacterium
CGAGGCTGACCCCGAGGTTGTCGACCAGGTTGTCGGTCACCAGCGTCCCGACGATGCTGATGAGCACCACGGTGAGCCAGTACAGGCTCGGGAGATAGCGGCGGGCGCGCAGCTGCGCGGTCAGCACGGCGATGAGCAGTCCGCCCATCACCCAGCTGGTGGCGGCGAGGCCGAAGTTCAGGTCGACGCTGAGGAAGTCGGCGGCGGTCTCCCCAACGGTGGTGGCCAGGACCTTGATGACCCAGAAGTACAGCGTGATCTCGGGGACCTTGTTGAGCATCCGTCGTACATCGGGCCGCTCGGTCGACGGCGGTGCAGGGCTCGGATCGGCAGTGACGGTCATGCGGGTGCTCCTTCGGGGGGTGTGCCGTGGGGGTGGTTGTGGGTGCGTCGTGCTCGCACAGCCGCCGCGATGAGCGCGACCGCGATCAGACCGGCGAGCAGAAGCAGGCCGGCGCCGCCGAGCAGGTGCGCGACGCGCGCGTACTGGCTGCCTGCGGTGTAGCCGGCCAGGACGACGGTGCCGGCGAACAGGCTCCCGCCAAGAGCGTTCCAGGCAAGGAACTGCCGGTACGGCATGCGGGCCATCCCGGCCAGGGCCGGGACCAGCGCACGCAGGACGCCGACCCAGCGACCGAGCAGGACGGCTGGTCCGCCGCGCCGGGCGAGGAACTGCTCACCGCGGGCCCAGCGGTCCTCACCGACGCGTCGGCCCAGTCGGCTGGTGCGCAGTCGGGGACCGCCGCGGCGGCCGAGCTCGTAGCCAATGCTGTCGCCGAGGATCACGGCGACGACAGCGACGAGCAGCATGGTGGTGAGCCGGACGTGCCCGCCGCTGGCCAGGACGCCACCGAGGAGCAGCGCCGTCTCGCCCGGCAGGAACAGACCTAGCAGGATGGCGGCTTCACCGCCGGCCAGCAGCGCCACCAACGCGTAGGCGGGTGGGCCCGACAGGTTGAGCAGTCCGTGCAGGAGGTGGCTCAACATGCTCGGACGTCATGATCGGTGTCGTTGCGGGTCATGTCGTCTCCTGCGGCTCGGGTCATGTCGTGGTGTGCCGCCGCCAGGTTGGTCGCCGGTAGATGGCAGGACGGTGAGAGCCGGGCGTCATCCGGCGCAGGGGACGTTGCGGGTGGTCAGCACCCGCTGCTCGACCAGGACTCCCGGTCGAGGCAGCCGTCGCCTCGCCGGTCCACACGTGGCAGGCTCGCCGTCCGCCCCCTGATCGAGGAGGACCTGCCCGTGGCCCGCTACCTCGACGTGCACCCGGTCGACCCGCAGCCGCGGCTCATCGCGCAGGCGGTCGCGCTCCTGCGCGACGACGCGGTGATCGCCTACCCGACCGACTCCTGCTACGCGCTGGGCTTCCAGCTCGACAACCCGACCGGGGCCGACCGGCTGCGGCGCATCCGCGGGCTGGACGAGCGGCACCACTTGACGCTCGTGTGCTCGGAGTTCGCCCAGCTGGGTGAGTTCGTGCACCTGGACAACGCCGCGTTCCGCAGCATCAAGGCGGCGACGCCCGGGCCGTACACCTTCATCCTGCGGGCGACCAAGGAGGTGCCCAAGCGACTCGCCCACGCCAAGAAGCGCACCGTCGGCGTGCGCATCCCCGACCACCCGGTCGTCCGCGCACTGGTCGCAGAGCTCGGCAAGCCGCTGGTGAGCAGCACCCTGCTGCTGCCCGGCGCGGAACTGCCGATGACCGACGGCTGGAGCATCAAGGAGGAGCTCGACGGCGTCGTCGACGCGGTGCTCGACGGCGGCGACTGCGGCTCCGAGCCGACCACCGTCGTGGACTGGTCGGAGGGCTTCCCCGAGGTGGTCCGCGTGGGGGCCGGCGACCCGGCCCGGTTCGGCTAGCCGGCCCCCGGGCCGTCGCTGCCGACGACGTACTCCTCCAGCGGGACCCGGTCGTCGGCCCAGGCCGACAGCACCGGCTCGACGATGCGCCACACGGGCCGACCGCGGTAGGCACGGCCACACCCGGGTGACCGGCGGGAGCCGTCACGTTCCTCGGTAGCCTCGACAGCCGGAGACCACGAGCGAGCAGGAGGCCGGAGTGCAGGACAGCCCGCGGCCCGTGGTGGCCGTGGCGAACCGGCTGCCGGTGCACGACGTCGGGGACGGCTGGCAGCTCTCGCCGGGGGGCCTGGTCACGGCGCTCAAGCCGGTGATGAGCGCGCGCTCCGGCGCCTGGGTCGGCTGGGACGGCGGCAGCAAGGACACCCCCACCCGGCTGCCGGAGCTGTCCATCGAGCTCGCGCCGGTGCGGCTGTCGGCCGCCCAGGTGCGGGACTACTACCACGGCTTCGCCAACCGGACGCTGTGGCCGCTGCTGCACAACGCCATCGAGAAGCCGGTCTTCGAGCGCTCCTGGTGGAAGGCGTACGGCGACGTCAACGCGCGGTTCGCCGACGCGGCGGTGAAGGCGCTCGACGCCACCCCCGACGCGCTGCTGTGGGTGCACGACTACCACCTGCTGCTGGTCCCCGAGCTGGTGCGCGCCCGGCGCCCCGAGCAGCGGACGGGCTTCTTCCTGCACACGCCCTGGCCGTCACCGGACGTCTTCGCGCGCGTTCCCTGGCGCAAGGAGCTCCTGCTCGGACTGCTCGGCGCCGACGTCGTCAGCTTCCACACCGGCCGCTACCTGACCAACTTCGTGCGCGCCTGCGGCCGCCTGCTCAAGGACGAGGGCGTACGGGTGAGCGGCGACTCGCTCGTCCTGCCCGACGGGCGCACGGTCCGCACGAGCGCGTCGCCCATCTCCATCGACGTCGCGCAGTTCGGCAAGGTGGCGACGAGCGAGCAGGCCGACGCCGACCTCGCCGTGGTGCAGGAGCAGTTCGCCGGCCGGACCGTGCTGCTCGGCGTCGACCGGCTCGACTACACCAAGGGCATCGTCGAGCGGCTGCTCGCCTTCGAGGCGCTGCTCGAACGTCGCCCCGACCTGCGCGAGCAGGTGGTGCTCGTGCAGGTCGCGGTCCCCAGCCGCGACGACGTCCGCGAGTACCGCCAGCTGCGCAGCAACGTCGAGCAGATCGCCGGCCGCATCAACGGCCGCTTCACCCAGCCGGGCAAGGACGTCCCGGTCCACTACCTCTACCGCTCGCTGGCCCCGCAGGCGCTGTCGGCATACTACGCCGCGGCCGACGTCATGCTCGTCACGCCGCTGGTCGACGGCATGAACCTCGTCGCCAAGGAGTACGTCGCGGTGCAGGACGCGCGGGGGTTGTGCGGCGCGCTGGTGCTCAGCGAGTTCACCGGCGCCGCCGACGAGCTCGAGGAGTCGCTGCTCTGCAATCCCTTCGACGTCGAGGGGCTGTCGGCCATCGTCGAGCGCGCGCTCGAGATGCCGGTCGAGCAGCGCCGCGCCGCGATGTCGGCGATGGGCCGACGCGTGACCGAGCACGACGTGCACTCCTGGGTGGATGTGCAGCTCGCCGACATCGGCGGGTGATGGCCGGCCACCCGCGCGGCATCGCGTCGGCGGTGTCCTGGCCGGACGCCCGCGCCCGCGCGCTGGCTGCCGGCACCCCGACAGCGCCCCAGGAGCTCCCGCTCGACGTCTGCGCCGGCGCGGTCCTTGCCGCACCGCTGCTCTCGCTCGCCCCGTTGCCGCCGTTCGACACCTGCGCCATGGACGGCTGGGCGGTCGCCGGCGCCGGGCCGTGGCGCGTGGTCGGCGAGCTGCTGGCCGGTCGCACCTGGCCGACCCCGATTGCCGAGGGCACGGCTGTCGGCATCGCGACCGGTGCTCCGGTCCCGGCCGGGGTGACCGCCGTGCTGCCGGTCGAGAACGGCATGTTGTCAGGTGATCTCGTGACGGGTCCGGTCGACTCCGGTCGCCACGTGCGGCGGGCGGGGGAGGAGTGCGCGGTCGGCGACGCGTTGCTGCCCGCGGGCTCGGTCGTCACCGCGGCCGTCCTCGGACTCGCCGCCGCGGCCGGTCATGACCGGCTCGCGGTGCACCCGCGCCCGGGCGTCGTCGCGTTGGTCACGGGTGACGAGCTGCTCGACCACGGCCTGCCGCGCGACGGCCTGGTGCGCGACGCG
>JAJAYV010000427.1 GCA_026786045.1 Frankiaceae bacterium
CTCCTCGGTCGCGGCCTCCGGCGTCAGCGACGAGGAGGTGCGCCGCGCCAAGGGCTCGATGCGCGCGGGGCTGGTGCTCGGCCGCGAGGACACCGGCTCGCGGATGAGTCGGCTGGGCCAGGCCGAGCTGGTCCACCGCGACCTGCTCGGCGTCGACGCGCTGCTCCAGCGGATCGACGCCGTGACCCCCGACGACGTCCGCGCCATCGCCGCCGACGTGCTGACCCGCCCGCTGTCGCTCGGGGTCGTCGGCCCCTTCGAGGACACCGACCTGCAGGGAGCCATCTCATGACCATCCGGGTGACGGTGCTGGGCGCGCGGGGTCGGGTGGGCTCCGAGGTCGTGCGGGCCGTGCAGGAGACCGACGACCTCGAGCTGGCCCGTGCCCTCGACGTCGGTGACGAGCTGGACCTGTCCGGCACCGACGTGATGGTCGACTTCACGCACCCCGACGCCGGGATGGACAACCAGCGTGCGTGCACCCACATCGGCGTGCACGCCGTGGTCGGCACGACGGGCTTCAGCGAGGAGCGGCTGGCGCAGGTCCGGGGCTGGCTGGACGGCACCGACCTGGGCATCCTGATCGCGCCGAACTTCGGCATTGCCGCGGTGCTCATGATGCAGTTCGCCGCGCAGGCCGCCCGCTTCTTCGAGTCGGTGGAGGTCGTCGAGCTGCACCACCCCGGCAAGGCCGACGCCCCCTCGGGCACGGCCCGCCGCACCGCCGAGCTCATCGCTGCTGCCCGCGAGGGGATGCCGGCCATGCCCGACGCCACCACGCAGGCGCTGGCGGGCGCCCGGGGCGCCGACGTCCGCGGGGTGCGGGTGCACGCCGTCCGGCTGGCCGGGCTGGTCGCCCACCAGGAGGTACTGCTGGGCGGGTCGGGGGAGAGCCTGACGATCCGGCACGACAGCTACGACCGCGCCTCCTTCATGCCGGGCGTGCTGCTCGGCGTCCGCCAGGTCGCGTCCCGGCCGGGGCTGACGGTCGGGCTCGAGCACCTGCTCGACCTCTAGTGGCCGGCAAGCTGGGCGCCGTCTTCACCGTGCTGGTGATGGTGATGGTCAGCAGCGCCATGGCGGTCACCGGCGTCTCGCTGCTGACCAGCGGCGACCTCGTGCAGATCGGCGTCGGGATCGGCGTGCTGCTGCTCGTCGGCGTCGGCGTCGTCCTGGTCCTCGGCGAGGTCCGGCTCGGCGCAGCGAGCGCCCGGCTGGCCCGGCAGCTCGAGGCCGAGGGCGGGCTGCCGTACGACCCTCCAGGCGTGGTCAGGCTGGCCAGCGGGCGGCTGGAGAAGGACGATGCTGACGTGATCTTCGAAGAGCGTCGGCGCGAGGTCGAGGCGGCACAGGAGGACTGGCGCGCGTGGTGGCGGCTGGCCGCGGCCTACGGCGACGCGCGCGACCCCCGGCGCGGGCGCCGGGCGATGCGCCGGGCGGTCTCCCTCGAACGGGCCTCCCGTGACTGACCCGGCGTACGGCCGCGCGAGTCTGGCCGACCTGCTGCCCTCGGTGCTGGCCTCCCTCGGCGTGGCCGGCGAGGCGTCGCCGCTGGCGCTGGCGCCGCCCCGACGGGCAGTGGTGCTGCTCGTGGACGGCCTGGGCCTGGAGCTGCTGGAGCGGCATGCCGAGGTCGCGCCGTTCCTGTCCTCGCTGGCGGGGCGCACGCTCACCACCGGCTTCCCGTCCACGACGGTGACCAGCCTGTCGTCGTTCGGTACCGGCCTGCCGCCGGGGGAGCACGGGCTGACCGGCTACACGTCCTGGGCGCAGGAGGTCGAGCAGGTCGTCGGCTGGCTGTCCTGGGCCCCGGCCGGCGGCGGTGGCGACCTGCGCGGCGAGCTCGTCCCGGAGGACGTGCAGCCGCAGGCGACGGCCTTCGAGCGGGCGGCCCAGGACGGCATCGAGGTGACGATCGCGGCGCCAGCCCACTTCGAGGGCAGCGGCCTGACCCGCGCCGTGCTGCGCGGCGGGCACTACCGCGGCGCAGTGACCGCGGCCGACGCGATCGCCCACGCCGTCGCCGGCAGCCGGCTCGGCGACCGGTCGCTCGTCTACTGCTACACCCCCGCCCTCGACACGACCGGCCACGTCCGCGGCGTCGACAGCGAGGCCTGGCGGATCGCTCTCACCCTGGTCGACCGCTACGCCGAGGAGCTCGCGGCACGGCTGCCCCGCGGGACCGTCCTGCACGTCACCGCCGACCACGGCATGGTCGACGTCGGCGAGGACGACAAGCTCGACCTCGACGCCCGGCCCGACCTCATGGCCGGCGTGCGCGCCGTGGCGGGGGAGCCGCGGGCGCGGCACGTGCACGCCGTGCCCGGTGCCAAGCGCGACGTGCTCGACGCCTGGCGGGCCACGCTGGGCGATGTCGTGCAGGTGCTCAGCCGCGCCCAGGCGGTCGAGGCCGGTCTGCTCGGACCGGTCGTCACCCCGCAGGCGCTGCGCCGCACCGGTGACGTCGTCGCGGTGTCCACCGGTGCGCTGTCGCTCGTGCAGCGCGAGCGCGACCCGTTCTTCGCTGCCCTCGTCGGGCAGCACGGCGCGATGACGCCCGCCGAGGTGCTCGTCCCGCTGCTCACCACGTGACCGCCTGCCACTGCAGGAGACCGGAGTCGTACGCCGCCTGCTGCGGGCCCTACCACCGCGGCGAGGCGACGCCGCCCACGCCGGAGCGCCCGATGCGCAGCCGCTTCGCCCGCGACACCGGTCGCTGGGCGTACCTCGGCCCGCTCGCCCTCTAGAGTTCGCGCTGTGGTGGGGGAGCGCGTGTCGCGCCGGCGGGCGCTCGGCGTGCTCGCCGCGGTCGGGGCCGGCGTGGCCGGGCTGGTC
>JAJAYV010000428.1 GCA_026786045.1 Frankiaceae bacterium
CCCGCCCACCTTGCGTCAGACCCCCCCCCCGGCCCCCCCGCCGGCGGCGTAGGCCCCCCGGGGGGGCAGGCGGGGGGGGCGGGCGGCCCGGGCCGCCGCCAGCACCCGGGCCGCTGATTCCAGGCACGACCGCGACGGCAGGCACAGGTCGCTGCCCGGTGTGAAGTAGGCCTGTACCAGGTCGATCAGGACGAGCGCGGGGCGCAACCCCCAGCCGATGTCACCGCCGAACCCCGCCTCGCGGTAGTCCTCGCCCGTCATGCCCAGGTCGGCGCCTGGGGCGCGGGCAGTCCGGTCTCCTCGAGGCAGCGCTCGAGGATGCCCTCGAGCGGCGGCCCCATGTCGAAGACGGCCAGCTCGGCCGGCCGGTCGGCCGCCAGCTGCTCGCGCAGGTCGCTGGTCGCCGTCGCATCCACGGCGCCGTCGGCGTCGCAGACCACCCCGTAGCGTCGGGCGCCCTCGAAGGTCACGAGGCCACGCCGCACCTCGAGACCGACGAGCTCAGGGTCGCGGGCCAGCGGGTCACCCCAGCCGCCACCGCCCCAGGTCACGAAGTGCAGGACGTCGCCCGGCTTGACCGGCACGTCGTGCACCTTGCTCGGCAGGACCTCGGTGGTCCCGTCGGCCCGCTCAAGCCATTTGCGGCCGCGCGCGCCGGGCGTGCCGCCGTTGACCCCCCAGGGGTAGGTGAGCCAGCGGTCGTCGTGGATCGCCACGGTCCCGGGTTCGAGGAATCTGTAGGTCACATCGACCCCGTTGCCTCCGCGGTGGAGGCCGGCGCCACCGGTGTCCGGGACGGTCTCCCAGCGCTCGATGCGCATCGGGTAGTAGCTCTCGAGGTACTCGCACGGGATGTTCACGAACGAGGGCCATAGAGAGTGGCCGTCCGGACCGTCACCGATGGGCCGGCCGGGGATCCCGCCGAAGCCGATCGAGTAGAGCTGGAACCACTCGCCCTTGCGGTCGCCGCCGGAGTAGGTGCCGGAGTACATGAAGTGCGGTGAGGACGAGAAGCCCGCGGCGTTGAGCAGACTTGGGTTGGTCTGGCCGAGAAGCCCGCCGAACAGGTCGAACACGCGTCCGATCCCGTGGTTGCGGGCGTTGAGGGCCGCGGGGTACTTCGGCTTCCAGAAGCTGCCGTCCTCGATCGTCACGTCGATGAGCGGGTAGAAGCCGTCGTTCCACAGGATCTGCGGGTCTGCGACGGTGATCATGTAGATCCCGAAGAACATCCGCGCGAGGTTCTCGTTGAGGTAGTAGTTGATCGGGCCCTGCGCCTGCGGGCTGCTGCCGCTGAAGTCCAGGTGCACCTTGTCGCCCGTGCGGGTGAGTGCGAGCTTGAGCTCGTACGGGCCGAAGCCGACGCCGTCGTCGCAGATGTAGTCGCTGAACTCGATCCGCTGCCCGTCGGTGAACACCAGCCCCAGCAGGGTCTTCATCGCCTGGTAGTTGCGTTCGAGCAGGGCGTCGAGTGCGGAGACGTAGGTCTCCGGCCCGAAGCGGTCGCACAGCTCCTGGATGCGCCGACCCGCGGTGCGGCAGGCGGCCACGATGCCGTTGAGGTCGGCGCGGTTCCACTCCGGCTGGCGGACCTGGTTGAGGATGATCCGCAGCGGGTCCTCCTGCAGCACGCCCTTGCGATAGAGCTTGAAGGGCGGGATGACCACGCCCTCCTCGAAGATCGTGCGTGCGTCGGTCGGCATCGAGCTCGGCGTCTTGCCGCCGACGTCGGACATGTGCCCGAACATTGCCGACCAGCCGACGACCCGACCGGCGTGGTAAATCGGCATGACGACGAGCCAGTCGTTGGCGTGGCTGATCGCCGCGTCGCAGGAGTACGGGTCGGACGTCAGCAGGACGTCGCCCTCCTCGACCGTGTCGTGGAAGCCCTCGAGGAATGACGGGATCGACAGGCCGAACTGCCCGACCATCATCTTGCCGTCGGGGTCGCCGATCAGCGGGAACTCGTCGTGCTGCTCGCGGATGCCGGGCGACAGCGCGGTGCGGAACAGCACCTCGTCCATCTCGTACCGCGCGTTGCGCAGGGCGTTCTCGATGAGGTCGAGGGTCACCGGGTCGACGTCGACGCGGGCCAGCGGCTCGGTGGTGCTCTGGATGATCTGTGCCATCGGTCAGCCCTCCAGGGGACGGATCAGCAGGCTGCCGCTGGCGTGCACCGTGGCGGCGTAGCCGGGCAGGACAAGGGTGGTGGAGTCCATCTCGACGACGATCGCGGGACCGGTGACGACGTTTCCGGCGCGGAGCAGCGAGCGGTCGTACAGAGCGGCGTCGACGTGATCGCCGTCGATCCAGACTGGCGTGGTGCCAGTCTGAGCGGCGGCGGCGTCCGGTCCGCCCTCCTCCAGCAAGGTCAGCGCCACGGCCGGGCGCGGCCCGGTGACGGTGGCGCGGACCGTGACGAGCTCCTGCTCGTTGTCGAGCAGGAAGCTGAACAGGCGTTCGTGCTCGGCGTCGAAGGCGTTGCGCAGGGAGTCGAGCCCTGCCCCCTTGCCGTCGAAGGCGTCGACGCTGACGACCACGGGCACCTCGAATCCCTGCCCGTGGTAGCGCAAGTCCGCGGAGTACTCGACGCTGTGCTGCTCCGGAGGCACGCCGTCGGCCTCCACCGTCGCCGCCGCCTGGGCGGCCAGCTCGGCCAGCAGGTCGGTCAGCTCGGCGTCGGTGAGCTGGGAGAAGCGGCGCACGACCGTACGGGCCGCCTCGTCCTTGACGCTGGTCGTTGCGTCGCCGTAGGCGCACAGCACGCCAGGCGAGGGCGGGATGATGACCGGCCAGGCGCCGGTGAGCCGGCCGAGGGCGTTGGCATGAAGCGGTCCCGCTCCACCGAAGGCGACGAGCGCGAAGTCGCGGGGGTCGAAGCCCTGCTGGACCGAGACGAGCCGCAGTGCGCCCAGCATGTTCTCGTTGACGATGTCGACGATCCCCGCGGCAGCGGCCTCGGCGCTGTCGAGGTCAGTGCTGTCGGCGATCGTCTGCACCGCGGTGCGGGCCGCCTCGACGTCGAGGGTGATCTCGCCGCCGGCCAGGCTGCTCGGGAGGTAGCCGAGCACGACGTTGGCGTCGGTGACGGTCGGCTCCACGCCGTCGGTGCCGTAGGCCGCGGGGCCGGGGGCGGCGCCGGCGGACTGCGGTCCGACGCGCAGGGCGCGGGTCAGTGGTGGGACGTGGGCGATCGAACCGCCGCCGGCGCCGACGGTCCGGACGTCGACCGAGGTGGCGCGGACCTTCAGGTGCCCGACCATCGTCTCGCGGCCGACCCGCGGCTTGAGGTCCTGCACGAGCGCCACGTCGGTGGAGGTGCCGCCCATGTCAAAGGTGAGGAAGTCGCGGAAGCCGGCCTGCTCGGCGACCCAGGCGGCGCCCGTGACACCGCCAGCGGGACCTGACAGCAGCAGGCTCACCGGGTTGGCCGCAGCGACCCGCGCACTGGCCAGCCCGCCGTCGCTGCGCAGCACGTAGAGCGGCCCGTCGATCCCGCCCTCGCGCAGCTTGCCTTCGAGGTTGGCGAGGTAGCGCGAGACCTGCGGCTGCACGTAGCTGTTGGCGACCGTGGTGAGGGTGCGTTCGTACTCGCGCATTTCTGGCAGCACCTGCGAGGAGATCGAGACCTGGATGCCGGGCAACTCCTCGAGCGCCAGTTCTTGCACGCGCACTTCGTGCGCGGCGTTGGCGTAGGAGTTGATGAGCGAGACGGTCAGCGCCTCGATGCCGCGGCCCTTGAGCCGGCGCAGTGCCGCGCGGGCACCGTCCTCGTCGAGCGGGGTGACCTCGGAGCCGTCGGCGCCCATCCGCCCGATGACCTCGACGGTGTCCTGCAGGTCGGCGAGCGGCTCGGGCTTGGGCCAGATGATCCAGCCGGCCAGGCCTCCCGGGACGTAGGACCGGGCGATCTGCAGGACCTGCCGGAACCCGTCGGTCGTCACGAGGCCGACCCTGGCACCCTTGCCCTCCAGGATCGCGTTGGTGGCGATCGTCGTGCCGTGCAGGACCTGGGCGATCTGGCGCAGCTCGATCCCGGCCTCGCCGCAGACCTTCTCGATGCCCTTCAGCACGCCGACGGACTGGTCCTGCGGCGTGGAGGGCGTCTTGGCCCGCCACGTCCGGCCACTGGCCTCGTCCACGAGCAGGATGTCGGTGAAGGTGCCGCCGACGTCCACCCCCAACCGATAGCTCATGCCGTCTCCCCTTCGGTGAGGTCCTCGGCAGGCGCCGGGGGACCGGTGTGCGTGATCGCGTGCGGTGCGTCGCCCCGCCCGCCCAGCAGGGCGGCGCGGGCGGAGAACAGGTGACTGCGCATAACGCTCTCGGCCCAGTCGGGGTCGTGTGCCCGAACGGCCGCCACCAGCTCGAGGTGGTGGGCGACGCTGCGGTGCATGGCGTCCTCGTCGAAGGCCCGGTAGGTGCGCATCAGCACGGTGCTGTGCACCAGGCCGGCGATGACCTGGGCCAGGCTCGCGCTCCGGGCCAGCGACAGCATGAGGTCGTGGAACTCGCGGTTGTGCAGGTAGACGGCGTCGAGGTCCGGGGGCCCACCGCCGGCGGGGCGTGCCGCTGCCGCCACAGCGAGGGCGAGGCGCTGCAGCTCCTCGCCGTCCTCGTCGGTCGCGCTCAGTGCCGCGGCGCGTGCGGCAAGGCCCTCCGCGGGGGCCCGCAGCACGAAGACGGTGTTCAGGTCGTCCGCGGCCGGCTCGACGACCCGCGCCCCGCGGTTGGCGTTCAGCTCGACCAGGCCGGCGGCCGCGAGCCGGCGCAGCGCCTCGCGTACGGGCGTGCGGCTCATGCCCAGCTCGCGGGCCAGGCCCACCTCGCCGAGCCGGAGGCCCGGCCGGTGGCGACCCCGCAAGATGTCGGCGCGCAGGGCCTCGAAGGCCCTGTCCGAGGACATCGTCATCGCGTCGCACCCCCGGCCCGTCTCGCGTTGTGTGCGCAAGTTAGGGGCTGTAGCCGCGGACATGCAAGGGCCTTGTGGGAGCGGCTGGTAAGAAGTGCATGCACTTCGTGCGGATCGGCTCAGCAACCTTGCCGAGGAGCGACCCAGTCCACGTCAACGCCGGCCAGGCCCTCGGCGAGAGCGACGCGGTGCACTTCGTGCGTGGCGACCTGGCCAACGCCGACGTCATGGAGCGCGCGTGCGTCGCCCGTTAGAGCACCGCCATCATCGACGGCCGCGACGACAACGAGGCCGTCGCCATCGCGGTGGCGGTCGACCACGCCAAGCCCGACATCCACCTGGTCGCCGCACTGCGCGACCTCACCCGCCGGGAGCACCTGAGCTACGTCAACCCGCGCGTGCAGTGCGTGCAGTGGCACATGCCGTTCTTGCTCACCGAGAAGGCGGTCGATCCGGGGATCACGCAGGTCTACACGGACCTGATGACCAGCGGCGGCCACGGCAACACCTACTCCGTGCGGCTGCCGCGCAACAGCGGCCTCGCCAGCGTCGGCGCCTGTCAGGAGCACCTCGGTCGGCGGTTCGGCGCGACGCTGCTGGCGGTCCGCTTCGGTGACGAGCTGGTCGTCACCCCCGAGTGGGACCGGCCGGTCGACGCCGGGACGACGCTCCACTACGTGGGCCGTGAGCGCATCGACGCGTCCACGTTCGCCGCGGGCGGCTGATCGCGGCCTACTGGCCGACGTAACCCTGGCGCAGGTCGTCGACGACGCGCGGCCGGTCAAGCGTCGTCGGCGGCAGCACCTGCGGCTGCCGGTCGCGCGGGAAGACGCCGGCCGCTACCAGCACCTGCTCGTCGAGGAAGCGGAGCGGGGGAGCGGCTGGCGACATGTTGAGTGGAGGCGCGTCCGGGGCGGTCGAGCCGAGCACGAAGCCCCAGTCGCCGAAGCTCGGGACGTGCACGTGGTACGGCGTGACGGCGAAGCCGGCGGACGCGACGGTCGACACCGTGCGCCAGTAGGCGGTGGGCGTCGAGTACGGGCTGCCGGCCTGCACGACGACGAGCGCGTCCGGGCGCAGAGCGGCGGCGACCAGCCCGTAGAACTCGGTGGAGTACAGACGGGCCAGCGGCAGGGTGTCGGGGTCCGGCAGATCGACGACGACGGCGTCGAAGCGCTCGTCGCGCACCGCGCGCAGCCACGTGAACGCGTCGTCGACCACCACGCGCACCCGCGGGTCGGCAAGAGCGTTGCCGTTGAGCTCGGCGAGCCGTCCGCCCGCGAGCTCGAGGACCGCCGGGTCCAGCTCGACCTGCACCACGTCACGGACGGACGGGTGGCGCAGCACCTCACGGGCCGCCAGCCCGTCGCCCCCGCCGAGGATCAGCACCCGCTCCGGGTCCCGCGCCAGCACGGGATGCACCAGCGCCTCGGTGTAGCGGTGCTCGTCGACACTGGAGAACTGCAGGTCGCCGTTGAGGTACAGGCGCACGTCGCCGCGCCGCTCCGTGACGACGATCTCCTGGTACGGGGACTGCTCGGCGGTCACGACGGGATCGGCGTACAGCCGCTGGCGCGCCGTCACCTCGATGTCGTCGGCCCGCACCAGCAGGACGGCCAGCGCCGCGGCGGCCCCGAGCAGCGCCACGACCGCCGGCGCGAGCGCGCGCCGGCTCATCCGGTGCCGGAGCAGGAAGCCGGCGACGACGGCGGCGGCCGCCAGGTTCAACATGCCGGTGAGGGCCGCCCCGCGCACCTGCCCGACTGCCGGCAGCAGCAGGAACGGCCAGGCGAGCCCGCCGACCAGCGCGCCCGCGTAGTCGGCGGCGTTGAGGTTGGCCAGGACGGCACCGCTGGTACGGGCGTCGCCGGTCCGGCCCGTCTGCAGCAGCGTCATCAGCAGCGGCACCTCGGCGCCGACCAGCGCCCCGAGCACCGCCGTCGCGCCCACCAGGACGGCGGTGCTCGTGCCGTAGAAGGAGAACGACACGTAGAGCGCGACAGCGCTCAACCCGCCCGCCACGCCGAGCATGATCTCGACCGCGACGAACGCGGTCGCGGCGTGGCCGAGCAGCGGCTTGGCGAGCAGCGCGCCGACGCCGAGCGCCGCGACGTAGCCGGCCACGATGAGCGAGGTCTGCGTGATGCCGCCGCCCGTCAGACTCGCCGACAGCGTCAGCAGGACGAGCTCGTAGACCAGCCCGCACGCCGCGCACGCGGCGACGGCCGCGAGCAGCAG
>JAJAYV010000429.1 GCA_026786045.1 Frankiaceae bacterium
GGCTCGCCCAGCTCGGCCCCTCGCCCTGGCGGGTCGCCCTCGCCGTGACCGCGACGGTCGCCGTCGGCTCGGCCGTGGCCGCCCTCGCCCGCCGCCAAAGCCTGCTGGAGCGCCCGCACAACACCAGCTGAGCCGCGGCGGGCCGGGCCCCACCGCGAGCGGGCGACGTGCCGCGTTCAGCGGGTGGTGCACCACAGGTCAACGTCTGCCGGATGATGACCCGTGATGCAGCGACCGCTGCAACACACGGCCCGCCCGTCAGGCTCGAGCCGTAGCCGCCCGACGGGTCAGCCGGTGGTGACGCTGTCCTCGAAGTCGACGGCGCACTGGTCGGCATCGGCCTGCGTCTCGGCCTGCTGGACGCACTCGGTGAAGTCGCTGTTGTTGAACAGCGCGACGGCGCCCGCGACGACCAGTGCTGCGATCACGACGGAGACGACGCCGGTGATGATCCCGGCCAGCGCCACCCCGCCGTTGGTCGCCTCGCCGCGCTTGGCCCGCTTCCGGCCGATCGCACCGAGCACGATCGCGCCGATGCCGAGCAGGCCGCCGACGAACAGCCACGACGTGAGGATCCCGACGACGCCGAGCACCAGCGCGGTCGTGCCGAACCCGTTGCGCGACGCCCCGGGCCCGGTCCCGTGCGGCTGCTGCCCGTACGCCGGCTGCTGCTGCCCGTACGGCGTCCCGTAGGGCTGGCCGTACGGCGGCGGCTCCCCGTACGACGGCTGCTGCCCGGGCGACTGACCGCCGTGCGGCTGCTGGGGCGGCTGGCCGCCGGGCGGCGGGGCGAACGGGTCCTGGGGAGAGGTCACGAGGCAGTCCTTCACGGGCCGGGTCGGGCGGGCGGAGGTCCCGCCGCGCCTCCAGCCTCCTACCCGGCCCGCACCGCCGCACGACCGGCCTCGGTAGCCTCGCGCGACCGCCTGCCCCGCACCGCCGACCTGCACCGCCGATGGAGGAGCCCTGACCGCCCGCCTGGTCGTGCTGGCCTCCGGCAGCGGCACCACCCTGCAGGCGCTGCTCGACGCGGCGGGCGACCCGGCCTACGGCGCGAAGGTCGTCGCGGTCGGCTCGGACAAGCCGGCGGCCCGCGCCCTCGAGCGGGCCCGGGCGGCCGGCGTCGAGGCGTTCGCGGTCGCGCTGGCCGACTGCCCCGACCTGGTTGCCTGGAACGCCGCGCTGGCCGACGCCGTCGCCGCCCACGCCCCGGACCTCGTGGTCTGCGCGGGCTTCATGCGGATCCTGTCGCCGGACTTCCTCGCCCGCTTCCCGTCCCGCGTCGTCAACACCCACCCCGCGCTGCTGCCGTCCTTCCCCGGGGCGCACGCCGTCGCCGACGCGCTCGCCTACGGCGTGCGGGTCAGCGGGGTCACCGTCCACCTGGTCGACGAGGGCGTCGACACCGGTCCGGTGGTCGCGCAGGCGGCCGTGCCCCTGCACGCCGACGACGACGAGGCCGCGCTGCAGCGCAGGATCCAGGACGTCGAGCGACCGCTCTACGTCGAGGCCGTAGGACGGCTGGCCCGCGAGGGCTGGACCGTCCAGGGAAGGACCGTGAGGTTCGGATGACCCGCCCAGACCCGTCCAAGAAGGCCGTCCGCCGGGCGCTCGTCAGCGTCTACGACAAGACCGGCCTGGTCGAGCTCGGCCAGGGGCTGGCCGCTGCCGGCGTCGAGGTCGTCTCAACGGGGTCGACCGCGGCCCGGCTGCGCGAAGCCGGCGTCGCCGTCACCCCCGTCGACGAGCTGACCGGCTTCCCCGAATGCCTCGACGGGCGGGTGAAGACGCTGCACCCGAAGGTGCACGCCGGGATCCTGGCCGACCAGCGCCGGCCCGACCACGTCGCGCAGCTCGCCGACCTCGGCATAGCGCCGTTCGAGCTGGTCGTCGTGAACCTCTACCCGTTCTCCGACACGGTCGCCTCCGGCGCGGCCCCCGACGAGTGCGTCGAGCAGATCGACATCGGTGGCCCGACGATGGTGCGCGCGGCGGCCAAGAACCACCCGTCCGTCGCTGTCGTGGTCGGCCCCGCCTCCTACCCCGAGGTCCTCGCCGCGGTCGCCGACGGCGGCACCACCCTGGCGCAGCGGCAGGCCCTGGCGATGGCTGCCTTCCGGCACACCGCGTCGTACGACATCGCCGTCGCGAGCTGGATGGGCCGGCAGTTCGGGCCGCCCGACGACGCCTTCCCGGCCTGGGTGGGCGCCTCGTGGGAGCGCAGCGACGTGCTCCGCTACGGCGAGAACCCGCACCAGTCCGCCGCGCTCTACACCGGACCTGACGCGGGCCTGGCCGGCGCCCAGCAGCTGCACGGCAAGCCGATGTCGTACAACAACTTCGTCGACAGCGACGCGGCCTGGCGGGCGGCGAACGACCACGGCAACGCGCCGACCGTGGCGATCATCAAGCACGCCAACCCGTGCGGCATCGCGGTCGGCAGCGACGTCGCCGACGCCCACGCCAAGGCCCACGCCTGCGACCCGGTGTCGGCCTTCGGCGGGGTCATCGCGGTGAACCGCCCGGTCAGCCTGGCGATGGCCGAGCAGGTCGCCGAGGTCTTCACCGAGGTGGTGCTCGCCCCCGGGTACGAGGACGGCGCGGTCGAGCTGCTGTCGAAGAAGCCGTCGATCCGGCTGCTCGTCGTGCCCGAGGGCGCGCAGCAGGCGGTGGAGTGGCGGCCGGTCAGCGGCGGCGTGCTGCTGCAGACCCGCGACCGGCTGGACGCCCCGGGCGACGACCCGGCCGCCTGGACCCTGCAGACCGGCGAGGCCGCCGACGACGCGCTGCTCGCCGACCTGGCCTTCGCCTGGCGCTCGGTGCGGGCGGTGAAGAGCAACGCGATCCTGCTCGCCACGGGCGGCGCGACCGTCGGCGTCGGCATGGGCCAGGTCAACCGGGTCGACGCCGCGAAGCTCGCCATTGCGCGGGCGGGGGAGCGGGCCCGCGGCTCGGTCGCCGCGTCCGACGCCTTCTTCCCCTTCGCCGACGGCCTGCAGGTGCTGCTCGACGCGGGGGTGCGGGCCGTCGTGCAGCCGGGCGGGTCGGTCCGAGACGAGGAGGTCGTCGCCGCGGCGCAGGCCGCCGGCGTGACGCTCTACGTCACCGGGACGCGGCACTTCGCGCACTAGCGCGGTCCCGCTAGCCTCGGCCGGGTGACCGCCCGCCTGCTGCCCGGAGCCCCTGTCGCGGAGGCCGTGCTGGCCGACCTGCGCCCCCGCATCGCCCGCCTCGTCGAGGCCGGGCACCGGCCGGGGCTCGGCACGATCCTCGTCGGCGGCGACAGCGCCAGCGGCGGCTACGTCGCGATGAAGACGGCCAAGGCCGAGGAGCTGGGCATGACCAGCCCGCACCTGCACCTGCCCGACGACGCGACGCAGGACGACCTCGTCGCTGCGATCCGGCAGATGAACGACGACCCGTCCGTCGACGCGATGCTGGTTCAGCACCCGACGCCGAAGCAGATCGACTTCGAGGCGGCGCTGCTCGAGATGGACCCCGACAAGGACGTCGACGGGCTGCACCCGGTCAACATGGGCCGCCTCGCGCTCGGCATGCCCGGCCCGGTGCCGTGCACCCCGGCCGGCATCGAGGCGCTGCTGGCCCACCACGGGATCCCCGTCGCCGGCCAGGAGGTCTGCATCCTCGGCCGCGGCACCACGCTCGGCCGCCCGCTCGCGCTGCTGCTCACCCAGAAGCGCCCGACCGCCAACGCCGCCGTGACCGTCGTGCACACCGGCGTGCCGGACTGGGACCGCTACACCCGCCGCGCGGCGATCGTCGTGGCGGCGGTCGGCGTGCCCGGCATCCTCAGGCCCGAGCACATCACCCCCGGCGCGACGGTGGTCGGCGGCGGCGTCCGCTACGAGGGCAAGCGGCTGCTGCCCGACGTCGACGAGGCCTGCAACGAGGTGGCCGGCGCGATCACGCCGCGCGTCGGCGGGGTCGGACCGACCACCGTGGCGATGCTCTTCAAGAACTGCGTCGAGGCGGCCGAGCGCCGGGTCGGTTCCTAGCCCGCGCGGCGGATGGCGGCCTCGGCGTCGGCCGGCAGCGGGCGGACCACGCCCGAGCCGATGACCTCGTTGGCCAGCCGGGACCGGCGGTTCACGCCCTCCGGGATCTTGAACTTCACGTAGAGGCGCAGCAGGTGCTGCTTCACGGCCGCCTCGGTGACGACGAGCTCCTCGGCGATGTCGCGAGCGGTGGCCGGGGCGACGAACGCCTCCTGCTGCAGGGCCGGGCGGCAGAGCGAGGTGAGCACCTCGCACTCGCGGCGGGTGAGGTCGGGGGCCGACATGCGGCGCAGCTCGACGGTGTCGTCGGCGAGGTCGTGGGCTAACCCGGCGATCCGGGTGCGGCAGCTGCCGAAGGACAGCACGTCGCCGTCGACGAGCAGGTGTCGGCCGACCGGACGGCCGTTGACGCGGGTTCCGTTTGTCGAAAGGCCCAGGTCGCTGACGTAGACGTGCTCACCGCGGCGGACCAGCTCGGCGTGCAGCCGCGAGACGCTCGGGTCGTCCAGCGCGATGTCGACGCCCCGGCCACGGCCCACGGTCGTGACGTCGGGCCCGAGCTCGAACGTCGCACCGCTCTCCTCGCGGCGGAGGTGGGGCGTGGGCACGGTGCGGTCCTCCGGAGTCCTCGGGCGGCGTCCGGCCGGCTGCTGCGGACTGCTCCTGACTACCCCTGGGGTCGGGCACCACACCCCGTCGCCGTTCCGCGCAAGCCGGCGCGGCACCGCCGCTACGCTGCGAGGACGCCCTGCCGGCGACCGACCGGGGCCCTCACGGACGGACGCGCGGGTGAGCCCTTCCGGCAGCCGAACGGGGCAGCTGCCCGCCCTGGCCGTGCTCGCCGTGGCCGGGCTCGGCGTCGCGCTGGCCGCGCTCGTCGACTGGCAGCTCGGCTCGGTCGTGCTCGGCCTGTCGCTCCTGCTCGGTGCGGGGCTGCGGCTCACCCTGCCGCCGGCCTCCGCGGGAGCGCTCGTGGTGCGCACCCGCGGGCTCGACGCCGCGCTGCTGCTGGCCGCCGGCTTCGCGCTGCTCGTGCTGGCCAACACCATCCCGCCGGCCTGACCCGGCCGTCCGGCGCCCCCTGACCCGGCCGACCGGCGACAGGGCGCACCTCGTAGCCTGCCGGCAGAGCCCAGCGTCCTCGAGGAAGCGGAGTACCTCCCCCATGGCCAGTCCCGTCAACGTCACCGTCACCGGCGCGGCCGGACAGATCGGCTACGCCCTGCTGTTCCGGATCGCCGCCGGCGGCCTGCTCGGCCCGGACGTGCCCGTGCGCCTGAGCCTGCTCGAGATCGAGCCGGCGCTCAAGGCTGCCGAGGGCACCGCGATGGAGCTCGACGACTGCGCGTTCCCGCTGCTGACCGGCATCGACATCACGGCCGACGCCCGCCAGGCCTTCGACGGCACCAACGTCGCGCTGCTCGTCGGCGCCCGCCCGCGCACCGCCGGCATGGAGCGCGGCGACCTGCTGTCGGCCAACGGCGGCATCTTCAAGCCCCAGGGCCAGGCCCTCAACGCCGGCGCCGCCGACGACGTGCGCGTGCTGGTGGTCGGCAACCCGGCCAACACCAACGCCCTCATCGCCGCCGCCCACGCGCCCGACATCTCGGGCTCCCGCTTCACCGCGATGACCCGCCTGGACCACAACCGCGCGCTGTCGCAGCTGGCCAAGAAGACCGGCAGCAGCGTCAACGACATCCGCCACCTGACGATCTGGGGCAACCACTCCGCGACGCAGTACCCGGACTGGAGCAAGGCCACGATCGGCGGCCGCCCGGCCGAGGAGGTCGTGGGCGACCGCGGCTGGCTCGAGGACACCTTCATCCCCACCGTCGCCAAGCGCGGCGCCGCCATCATCGAGGCGCGCGGCTCCTCGTCGGCGGCCTCGGCGGCCAACGCCGCGATCGACCATGTCTTCAGCTGGGCGAACGGCACGCCGGCCGACGACTGGACCTCCGCCGCGATCATGAGCGACGGCTCGTACGGCGTGCCCGAGGGTCTGATCTCGTCCTTCCCGTGCACGAGCAGCGGCGGGGAGTGGGAGATCGTGCAGGGCCTGGAGGTCGACGAGTTCTCCCGCGGCAGGATCGACGCCACGGTGGCCGAGCTCGTCGAGGAGCGCGACGCCGTGCGCGAGCTGGGCCTGCTCTGATGGCCGACCCGATGAAGATCATCTATACGTACACCGACGAGGCGCCGGCGCTCGCGACGCACTCGTTGCTGCCGGTGCTGCAGGCCTACGCCGACAAGGTGGGCGTGGCCGTCGAGACGCGCGACATCTCCCTGGCCGCACGCATCCTCGCGGCCTTCGACCTCGGGCCCGACGCGCTGGCCGAGCTCGGCGCGCTCGCCAGGACGCCCGACGCCAACATCATCAAGCTGCCCAACGTCAGCGCCTCGGTCCCGCAGCTCAAGGCCGCGGTCAAGGAGCTGCAGGACGCCGGCTTCGCCGTCCCCGACTACCCGGAGACGCCGTCGACCGACGAGCAGAGCAAGGCCCGCGCGGCCTACGACACCGTCAAGGGCAGCGCCGTGAACCCGGTGCTGCGCGAGGGCAACTCCGACCGCCGCGCCCCCGCGTCGGTGAAGGCGTACGCCCGCTCGCACCCGCACTCGATGGGCGCATGGGCGAAGGACTGCACGAGCCACGTCGCGACGATGACCGACGGCGACTTCCGGCACTCCGAGACGTCGGTGACGCTGGACCGCGCCAGCACGCTGCGGATCCAGCACATCGGCGCCGACGGCACGACCACCGTGCTCAAGGAAGGCCTGAAGGTCCTACAGGGCGAGATCGTCGACGCCGCCGTCATGCGCAAGGCGGCGCTGCAGGAGTTCCTCGCCCGCGAGGTCGCCGACGCGAAGGCTCGGGGCGTGCTGTTCTCGGTGCACCTCAAGGCCACGATGATGAAGGTCTCCGACCCGATCATCTTCGGCCACGCGGTGCGGGCCTACTTCGCCGACGTCTTCGAGCGCTACGCCGACGACCTCGCCGCGGTCGGCGCCGCCCCGAACCAGGGTCTCGGTGGCGTGCTCGGCGGCGTCCAGAAGCTGCCCGCGGACAAGCGGGCCGAGGTCGAGGCCGCCATCACGGCGGCGTACGAGACCGGACCGGCGCTGGCGCAGGTCGACTCGAGCCGCGGCATCACCAACCTGCACGTCCCGAGCGACGTCATCATCGACGCCTCCATGCCGGCCGCGATCCGCACCTCGGGCCAGATGTGGAACGCCGATGACCAGCAGCAGGACACCAAGTTCGTCATCCCGGACAGCTCCTACGCCGCCCTCTACGACGAGACGGTCAAGCACTGCCAGGAACACGGCGCCTTCGACCCGACCACCATGGGCAGCGTCCCGAACGTCGGTCTCATGGCGCAGCAGGCCGAGGAGTACGGCAGCCACGACAAGACGTTCGAGATCCCGTCCCCGGGCACCGTGCGCGTCGTGGACGCCGACGGCAGCGTGCTGCTCAGCTCCGACGTCGAGGCCGGTGACATCTGGCGCGCCTGCCAGACCAAGGACGCGCCGATCAAGGACTGGGTGCAGCTCGCCGTGCGCCGCGCCCGCGCGACCGGCGTCCCGACGGTGTTCTGGCTCGACGAGTCCCGGGCCCACGACGCCGAGGTGCTGAAGAAGGTACGGGCCTACCTCGCGAAGCAAGACGTCGACGGCCTGACGATCGAGGTCATGGACGTCGCGGCGGCCACCCGCTACACGCTGGAGCGCACCCGGCGCGGCGAGGACACCATCTCGGTGACCGGCAACGTGCTGCGCGACTACCTGACCGACCTGTTCCCGATCCTCGAGCTCGGGACGAGCGCGAAGATGCTCTCGATCGTGCCGCTCATGAACGGCGGCGGCCTGTTCGAGACCGGCGCAGGCGGCTCGGCGCCCAAGCACGTCCAGCAGCTGGTGAAGCAGGACTACCTGCGCTGGGACTCGCTCGGCGAGTTCCTCGCGCTGGCCGTGTCGCTCGAGTTCCTCGGCGAGAAGACCGGCAACGCCCGCGCGGCGCTGCTCGGCACGACGCTCGACACGGCCACGGGGCGGGTGCTCGAGGAGAACCGCTCGCCCGCCCGCAAGGTCGGCCAGATCGACAACCGCGGCAGCCACTTCTTCCTCGCGCTGTACTGGGCACAGGCGCTCGCGGAGCAGACCAAGGACCCGGAGGCGGCCGCGCTGTTCGCCGGGCTCGCGCAGCGGCTGGCCTCCGACGAGCAGACCATCGTCGAGGAGCTGCTGGCCGTGCAGGGCAAGCCGGCCGACATCGGCGGTTACTACTACGTCGACAAGGCCAAGACCGACGCGGTCATGCGGCCCAGCGCGACGTTCAACGCCGCTCTCGCGGAGTTCTGACCCTGACCGACCCGCGAGGGCCGCGCCCCGCCGGCTGGCGGCGCGCGGCCTTCGTGCTGTTCGCCGTGGCGGCGGGCACCAACGTCTCGACGCCGCTGCTGCTGCTCTACCGGGAGTCGTTGGACCTGTCCGGCCCGGCGAGCACGGTCATCTTCGGCGTCTATGCCGCAGGTCTCGCGCCGTCCCTGCTCGCCTCAGGCCCGTTGTCCGACCGGTACGGCCGGCGCCGGCTCGTGCTGCCCTTCGCGGTGCTGGCCGGGGTCTCGTCGGTGCTGTTCGTCGCAGCAGCCGACTCCTTCGCGCTGCTGATCGTCGCCCGCTTCCTGCAGGGGCTGGTGAGCGGCGCCGTCTTCACGGCCGCAAGCGCGTGGCTGGCCGAGCTGTCCGCCGAGGACGGCGAGGAGGCGGCCGGTGGCCGCCGGGCCGCGGTGGCGCTGGCCGGCGGCTTCTCGCTCGGGCCGCTGTTCGCCAGTCTGATCGCGACCGCCCTGCCCGGCCCGCTCGTGCTGCCCTACCTCGTGCACGCGGCGCTCGTGGTCGTGGCCGTCGCCGCGGCCCGGCCCCCGCCCGCGCCCCCGCCCCCGCGGCGGCGGGAGGGGGGGGCGCCCGCCCCGGCCCCCCTGCGGGGCCCCCGGGGCCCCCCGCGGGGGGGGACC
>JAJAYV010000430.1 GCA_026786045.1 Frankiaceae bacterium
CCCACGCGGCGACCAGCGCGCGGCGGGGCAGCGGCAGGCGGTCCGGTCCTTGTACGCCGGAGGTGCGCGCGGCATGCACGCTGCGGTGCCACGCGACGACGCCCGACACGACGTCGTCGGCAGTGGCCGCCCTCGCGAGGGCCGCCGCGATCTCGCGGCTGTAGCGCCCGGTCCCGCCGGGGACGGGCGCCAGGCACTGCTCGAGGACGACCGCCAGCCTCATCGCAGCCGGGCCGGTCCGCTCCCCTTGAACAGCGGTCGGCTCGGCACCGGCGTGGCCGTGGGCGCCGGCGACGAGGTCGGCGCGGACTGCTGGGTCACCGTCACAGTCCACGACACGGGCGCACCGAAGACGGCGCCGGCGCCGATCCGCAGCCGGTAGGTCCGGCCGTGCGTGCCGGCCGGGACGCCCGCGGCGTCGATGCGCACCCGGAGGTCTGCGGTCTCCCCCGGCTCGACGGTCGCCGCGCCGGGCCGGGTGGCGTTGCGCAGCAGGACGCCCGGCCGGGTCGAGCCCCCGGCGAGCGGGTCGGCCTCGCCCGGCGGGGAGGCGACGACAAGGTGCAGCCCGTCGACCGGCCACGACGCGGTGCCGTTGTTCCTCAGCGCGACGTCGAGCGTGCCCGTGGACGGCGCCCCGGGCGGGCGCACGAGGGACGGCGCCGTCGACTGGGAGACGATCCCGCTGCTGTACGACGGCGCGAGGATCCGCCACCACGAGGACTTCAGCCCGTCGCTCGTGGCCGGCCAGGTGCGCGCGCCGTAGACGCCGGCGCCCGTGGTGCTGACGCTGGTCGGCGCACCGGTGCTGCTCACGCCCTCGAGGACGACGGCCTTGACCCGGCCGCCCCACTCGCCGTTGCCGTCTCGGGCGGTGACGCGGACCCGCAGCAGCCGGCCGACCGCGGGGAAGCGGCGCTCGAGGTCGGCGACCGGTAGCGAGGCGTTCCACGCGTGGACGGAGTTCGGCGTCGCGCCGTCCCACGGGTCGGGCTTGGCGGCAAGGTAGGGGAAGTCGCCGGTCGTGGAGTGGCCGCCGTTGGAGCTGCTGAACTCCGCGAAGATGGACTTCCCGCCGTACGTCCGGACGACGCCGGCGGTGGCCCGGACGGCCTCGGTGGTCGACGCGGGCTCGAGCTCGGTGACGCCGCTGCTCGTGTAGAGGCGGCTGCCGCCGAAGACCTGGCACTGCGTGGTGTCGCAGATGTCCCAGTGGCCGGCGCCGGCGACCCGCTCGCGCTTGTTGGCGGAGTAGGAGCGCGCGGCGATCGACTGCGCCTGCAGCGCCGCGGGCCTCCACGAGGCCGGCGACTCGCGCGGCACGACGCCCAGCAGGTAGTCCTCGAGGTCGAGCACGACGACGGTCGCCGCGACGTTGCCGCCGGTCTTCACCGCCTGCACGACGCCGCGGTAGTCGCGGCTCGTGCCGCCCGGCAGCGCGACGCGGGTGAACGTCGGGGCGGAGAAGCGGACCGGTCCGGCCAGCGCGTCGACGCCCTTGAGCGCGTACGGGTACCAGGCGCCGTCGGTCTGCGACTGCAGGTGCAGGCCCGCGATGCTGACGTACGCCCGCCAGCGGCTCGGGCCCCCGGGCAGCACCTCGGTGACACCGGAGGCGAGGTCGGTGACGGTCAGGCCCGCGGCGGCGTGCACCTGCAGGTCGCCGTCGGTGTCGGACTGCAGCAGCACGCGCATCCGCGCCGGCGCGAGGACGGTGCGCGTCGTGCCCGGGTAGTAGCTGCTGACGATCTCCTCGGCCGTCCTGCCGAGCGTCGCCGCGCCCTGCGAGCCCCACTGGCTCATGCCGCGGCCGTGGCCCCAGCCGTGGCCCTCGACGGCGAAGACGCCGCCGGCCGGACGCTCGACGACCTCCTCGGCCGCTGCCGGGGAGGCGGGCACGACGGCCAGCACCAGCCCTGCGAGCAGGGCGGACGCAGCGGTGACGGACAGGGTGCGGGCGCGGCGCATCGGGTCGACTCCCAGGTCGGGGGTGTGCTCCTCAGGCGTCGGCAGCCTTCCCCAGCTGCTTGACCGCGGTCACACTAGACACACCGGCACCGCTTCGTCTCGCTCCGTGACCGTTCCGTGGCCGGACCGCGGCTCCCCCGGCCCCGAGCACGAGGTCGCCCAGGGTCATGAGCACCCGGCTGAGCAGCGCGACGGCCAGGGCCGCCGGCCGGTCGACGACCGGGGCGAGCGCCGCGACCAGGGCCACCTCGCGCACCCCGGCGCCGGCCGGCGCGATGACGAACAGGAAGCCCGCCGTCCACGCCAGCGCGTAGCCACCCGTGGCGAGCAGCAGGTCCCCGCCGGCATCCGCGCCCTGCGGCCGGACGAGCAGCCACAGGTGCAGGCCGTACGCCAGCCACATGACCAGCGCCCAGCCCGTCGCCGCACCCACCCGGCGCGCCGTCAGCGGCCGCTCGAGCGGCGGTCGGCGCAGCAGCCGCAGGAACAGCCCCACCACCCGCGTCAGCACCGGGGGCGCCAGCACGGCCAGCCCGACGGGCAGCACGAGCAGCGCCCAGGCGAACTGCCGTACGGCGTCGGGGCTCGTGAGGGGAAGCGTCGCGGCCGCGCCGAGCAGGCCGACGGCGAGGCCGACGCCCATGAACAGCAGACTCGCCGTCGCGACCCGGCTGCGCGAGGCGCCCTGCGCGCGGCCGAGCTCCATCTGCGCAGCTACGGCGAAGACGCTGCCGGGCACGTACTTGCCGAGCTGGCCGAAGAAGAAGACGTGGAACGCCGCGCGCAGCGACAGCTCCGCGCCGAGGTCGGCGAGCAGCGCGCGCCACACCGACATGCTGGCCAACAGGCCGACGAGCACCGCCGCGAGGCTGGCCACGGTGTAGCCGGCGCCGATCGCGCGGACCGCATCGGCCGCTCCCTCGCGGTTGTCCCAGAGGTAGGCCAGCAGCAGCGCGACCGCGAGCACCAGGAACCCCGCCCGGACGGCGCTGCTGAGCCAGGGGGGCGGTCTCACGCCGCTCAGGCTAGGGGGCTGCGCGCTAGCCTCGTGACCATGACAGCAGCGCCGGAGACGCCGGGCGTGGTGATCGGCAACCACACTCAGAAGTACACGGCGAAGAACCCGGCGATCAAGTGGCTCACCGAGCGCTTCGTCACCCGGCTCGACGGGCTCGTCGCGTGCATCGCCGACGACGCGCGCCCGGGCACCCGGCCGCTCGAGGTCGGCGCGGGCGAGGGCGTCATCAGCCGCAAGATGCACGAGCGGTTCGGCACCTGCGTCGGGCTCGACCTGCCCGACGCCGGCCTGCGCGCCGAGTGGCGCAGCCGGCCCGGCCCGCACTACCTGCACGCCGACGCCGAGCAGCTGCCCTTCCGCGACGAGCAGTTCGACCTGGTCGTCTGCGTCGAGGTTCTCGAGCATCTGCGCGACCCCGATGCCGGGCTGCGCGAGCTGGCCCGCGTCACCTCCCGCCACCTGCTGCTGTCGGTGCCGCACGAGCCGTTCTTCCGCGGGTCGAACGTGCTCACCGGCCGCTACCTCACGGACCTGGGCAACACTCCGGGCCACCTCAACCACTGGACGGGCGCGGGCTTCCAGCGCTTCGTCTCCCAGGTCGCCACGGTCCGCGAGGTCACCTCGCCGTACCCGTGGACGATCGTCTGGGCGACGAAGGCGTAGGGGCGGTCGCCGTGCGCCTGGTCGTCCAGGTCCCCTGCCTCAACGAGGAGGAGACCCTCCCCGCCGTCCTGTCGACGATCCCCCGCGAGATCCCGGGCATCGACGAGATCCTCGTGCTGATCATCGACGACGGCTCCACCGACCGCACCGTCGAGGTGGCCCGCGAGCACGGCGTCGTGCACTTCGTGCGGCACGCGCGCAACCGCGGCCTCGGGCGGTCCTTCCACGACGGCGTGCAGCGCGCGCTCGAGCTCGGCGCCGACATCGTCGTCAACACCGACGGCGACAACCAGTACCCCCAGGAGCGCATCGCCGACCTGGTGCAGCCGATCCTCGAGGGCCGCGCCGACGTGGTCGTCGCCGACCGGCAGGTGCACCTGGTCGAGCACTTCTCCGGGCCGAAGAAGGTTCTGCAGCGCGTCGGGAGCCGGATCGTGAACAAGGCCGCCGGCACCGAGCTGCCCGACGCCGCCAGCGGCTTCCGCGCCTACTCGCGCGACTCGCTCATGCTGCTCAACACGATCACCCGCTTCAGCTACTGCATGGAGACGATCATCCAGGCCGGCAACAAGAAGCTGGCCATCACGAGCATCCCGGTGCGCACCAACCCCAAGACGCGCGAGTCCCGGCTGTTCGGGAGCACTTACGAGCACGTGCTCAAGTCCGCCGGCGCGATCGTGCGGGCCTACATCATGTACAAGCCGTACGTCCTGTTCAGTTTCTTCGCCGCGATCTTCGGCGTCCTCGGGCTCTCGCCGTTCGTGCGCTACGCCGTGCTCAAGGCGACGGGCGACGACGGCAACCACCTGCAGTCGCTGCTCGTCGGGACCGTGCTGCTGGTCATGAGCTTCCTGAGCGTCATCGTCGGCATCATCGGCGACCTGCTGCGCACCAACCGGGCGCTCATCGAGGACACCCTCGAGCACACCAAGAAGCTGCGCTTCGGACAGCTCGACCCGACCGACACCGGGCCGGTCGACGTCGCCAAGCTGGCGGTCGGCCGAACGGACGCGGTCGAGCGCCGCGTGCTGCGGCGCAGCCGAGCCGGCTGAGGCGTGTCCGCAGCACCCGGTCTCAGACAGCCGCGGGCGACGGTCGTCGTCGTCAACTGGAACGGCGTGCGCTGGCTGCGACCGTGCCTGGACGCCCTCGCGCGCCAGTCGGTCACAGACTTCATCGTGTGGGTCGTCGACAACGCGAGCACCGACGGCTCGGTCGCGCTGCTGGAGCGCGAGTACCCGCACGTGCGGGTGCTGCGCAACGAGGAGAACCTCGGCTTCGCGGGCGGCAACGACACCGCCCTGCGCCAGGTGACGACGCAGTACGCCGTCCTGCTCAACAACGACGCGGTACCGGCCCCGGACTGGCTCGATCGCGTCCTCGCGCCGTTCGACGAGCCCGGTCAGGAGCGGCTGGCCGCCGTCACGAGCAAGGTGGTCTTCGCCCCGCGCTTCCTACCGATGTTGCTGTCCACCAGTGGTTTCCGCGTGAACAGCGATCCGCGCCAGCTCGGCGTCAAGCTGTCGTCGGTGGTCGTCGACGGCGAGAACGTCACGACCCGCGTGCTGTGGGAGCGGCTGACCTGGGGCCCCGAGGGGGAGGGAGCAGGGCGCTTCTTCTGGAGCCGCCCGGAGGGCGAGCTGCTCGTCCCGCTGCCCGACTCGACCGGGCCGTGGGAGGTCGTCGTCCGCTGGTCGGCCGAGCGGCGCAAGGACGCCACGCTCACCTGGGACGGCGGCAGCGAGACCGGACCGGTCGACACCGGCTGGAGCGAGGTGTGCGTCGACGTGCCGAGCGGGACCCCGACCGTCGACGTCGTCAACAACGCGGGCTCGGTCGTGCTCACCTCCGGATACGGCGCCGACCGCGGCTACCAGGAGGTCGACGCCGGGCAGTACGACGTCGCCGAGGAGGTCTTCGCGCTGTGCGGGTGCGCAGTGGCGTTGCGCACCGAGGCCGGCCACGCTGCCGACTGGTTCGACGACGACTTCTTCCTCTACTACGAGGACACCGACCTGGCCTGGCGGCTGCGCGCCGCCGGCTGGACGATCCGCTACGAGCCGAGCGCGGTGGTGCGGCACGTCCACTCGGCGACCAGCGTCGAGTGGTCGCCGACGTTCGTCTTCCACACCGACCGCAACCGGCTGCTCATGCTCGTCAAGAACGCCTCCGCGCGCCGGGCGCTCGCCGCCGTGCTGCGCTACCCGCTCACAACCGGCTCGATGGCGGTCCGCTCGGTCCGGCACGCTGCCCGCGCCCGCACCCGGCCGCCGGTGCGCCCGACGCTGATGCGCCTGCGGGTGATGCTGTCCTTCCTGCGACTGCTGCCGACGATGCTCGCCAAGCGGGCGGCCGGGCCGCGCGCGGTGCGGCGGCGCGAGCTCGAGCGATGGTTCGTGGTGACCCGGTGACGGCCACCCGGCCGGGAGGCTGACGTGCGCATCGGGCTCGACGCGACGCCGCTGCTCGGCGCGCGGACCGGTATCGGCCGCTACACCGGCGCGCTGCTGGAAGCCCTGGCGCACAGCGGTTCCGACGAGCTGGTCGCCACGGCATTCACCCTGCGCGGGCGCGGTGCGCTGCGCGTGCCGGACGGGGTGGAGGTTCGGGCGCGGGCCGTCCCCGCCCGCGGGCTGCACGAGCTCTGGGCGCACACCCCGCTGCCGCCGGTCGAGTGGCTGACCGGCCGGCTCGACGTCTTCCACGCGACGAACTTCGTGCTGCCGCCACTGCGCCGCGCCGGCGGCGTCGTCACCGTGCACGACCTCGCCTTCCTCCACCACACCGCCACCGTCAGCGCCGCCAGCGCCCGCTACCGCGCCCTGGTCCCGCGCTCGATCGCCCGCGCCGCTGTCGTCGTCACCCCGAGCGAGGCCGTCGCCGACCAGGTGCGCGAGGCGTACGCCCCACGCGTCCCCGTGCTCGCTGTGCCGCACGGCGTGGACCCCGCCTGGCAGGCTGCGGCCCCGCCCGACGACGCGCTGCGTGCGCGGCTCGGGCTGCCCTCGTCGTACGTGCTGTTCGTCGGGACGCTGGAGCCGCGCAAGGACGTCCGCACCCTGCTCGCGGCGCACGCCCTGCTAGCTGGCGCTCCGCCGCTGGTGCTGGTCGGACCGCCCGGCTGGGGCGAGGCGCTGGACGTGCGCGGCGCGGTCACGCCCGGCTTCCTCGGCGACGCCGAGCTGCACCCCGTCGTGGCCGGCCCCTACGCCCTCGTGGTGCCCGCCCGGGACGAGGGGCTGGGGGAGCCGGTGGTGCACGGCCTGGCCGGCCGGCACCCCGTCGTCGCGCCCGCACAGC
>JAJAYV010000431.1 GCA_026786045.1 Frankiaceae bacterium
CCCCCCCCCACCCCCCCCCCTCTTCCGGCCCGGGCGCGGCGGCGCCGGCGGCGGGGGGGGCCCCCCCCCCCCCCCCCCCCCCCCCCCCCCCGCGACAGGGAGCCCCGACTCGCTACGGAGCGGCGGTCGGGACCGCCTCCGCGGCGGCCTCAGTGGACGCCGACGGGCTCGGCGACGGAGTGGCCGAGCTGGGCGCGCGCGCCGGGGTCGTCGGCTTGGCGGTGGGCTGCGCCGGCTTGATGACCGACGGAGCGGGCGAAGCAGGGGCCGGAGCGGGCGCCGGAGCCGCGGGAGCCGGAGCGGCCCCGTCGCCGGTCGGGTTGTCGGTGCCCGCCGCGCTGCTGCCGGCGCCGAAGACGTGCGTGCCGCCGTAGAGGTAGACCGACATGCCGTTGCCGATCGCCCCGAGCAGCCACTTGGCGTCGGCCCGCGTCACGCGCACGCAGCCGTGGCTGGCCGGACCGGCGGGCACGCTGTTCGAGCCGTGGATGGCCCAGCCCCGGTAGAAGTACTGCGGGTCGTAGAGCGTGCCGAGGTCGGCGACCCGCTCGCCGACGATGCGGCGCTCGATCTTGTACCAGCCGGTGGGCGTGAGGGCCCGCGCGGTGCCCCCGCTCTTCTGCGTGTAGGTCTCGCCGTTGCCGGAGCTGACCGGCAGGATCCGCTGGATCGCGCCGCCCTTGACGACGTAGAGCACCTGCTTGCTGAGGTCGACCTCGATGCGGTTCGCGGGGCTGGAGGCCTTGAGCACCGGGGCCTTGGGCGCGGCAAGCGCCTTGAGCGTCGCCGGACCGACCGCACCGTCGGCGCTGAGGCCGTTGACCTTCTGGAACGCCATCACGGCGCTGCGCAGCGCCGGACCGGCCTTGCCATCCGCCGCGCCGAGGTAGTAGCCGAGGCCGGTGAGCGTCCGCTGCATCGCGACGACGTCGTACGACGCCTTGACGGGCGCCTTCGTCGCCGCCGGCGTCGGGCTGGCCGTGGGGCTGGACGTGGCACTGGGAGTGACTGTCGGTGCGGCGGTCTCGGGGCTGTCGCTCGCGACCACCTTGGGCGCGGCGACCGGCTCGGTGTCCACTGTGGTGGGCGACGAGCCCCCGGCGCAGCCGGTGAGGGCCAGTGCGAGCGCGGTCAGTCCGACCAGTGCGGTCAGGGGGCGGCGGTGCACGACGGTCTCCTCAAGGCAGGACGGGTCTCACCTCTTGAGACGCCGCGCGTCGCGGGAAGGTTGCGACACAGGCAACGCTAGTGCCCGAACCGTCCCGCAGCGGGCAGGTCGGGCCACCTAGCCTGAAGGGCATGGCTTCCCGCACCGCCACCGCCGACCGCGTCGACCGGCCCGCGCTGCTCGACTTCCTGCGCCCGCGGCACCACGCGCTGCTCGGGACGACCCGCCGCGACGGCCGGGTGCAGCTCTCCCCCGTCACCTGCGGCGTCGACGGGCCGGGCCGGATCGTCGTGTCGACCTACCCCTCACGCGCCAAGACCGCCAATGCCCGCCGTACCCGCGCGTCGTGCTCTGCGTGCTGTCCGACGACTGGGACGGTCCGTGGGTGCAGGTCGAGGGCACCGTTGAGGTGCTCGACCTGCCCGAGGCGCTCGAGCCGCTGGTCGACTACTACCGCGCGATCAGTGGCGAGCACCCCGTTTGGGACGACTACCGCGCGGCGATGACCCGCCAGGGCAAGTCGCTGCTGCGCATCACTGTCGAGCAGTGGGGACCGGTCGCCACCGGCGGCTTCCCGCCCGGCCCCTAGCCCGGCAGGACCCGCAGCGGGTCGAACGTCGACAGGTCGTGCGGGCTCGTCCCGTCGACCGCCAGCGCCGCCAGCGCCTCCCCCACGACGGGCGTCAGCTTGAAGCCATGGCCGGAGAAGCCGCACGCCACCAGCACCCGGTCCGAGACCGGGTGCTTCCCGACGACCGGGTGCTCGTCCGGCGTCATCGTGTACGTGCACGGCGCGGCGCGCAGCGGCGCACCGAGGCCGGGCAGCAGCGGCCGAAGGAGCTCGCCCACCTGCTCGGCGGTCCAGTCCTCCGCAGACTGCACCGTGCTGTGGTGGACCGCCGCCTTGACGCCCGGCCCCACCGACGGGACGCCGTACGGAGTCGTCCCGTCGGGCCGCTCCCAGATCCACACCGGGAAGCGTCCGGGCGTGAACGTGCCTGCGGGCACGTCGAACCAGTGCATCGTGCGCGACTCCACGCGCAGCGGCACGGCCAGCCCAGGCAGCAGGTCGACCGCCCACCGGCCAGCCGCGACGACGAGCGCACCGGCGGAGTAGCGCCCGCCCTCGGTGGTGACCGTGACGCCGTCGCCGTCTGCCGACCAGTCGGTGACCGGCTCCTCGTGGTGCAGCTCGGCGCCGGCCGCGACGGCCCGCTCGAGCTGCGCCCGCACCGCCGCCTCCGGTGACACGAACCCCGCATCGGCCTCGTACAGCGCGGCGGTGCCGGCGGGTGGCGTCATGTCCGGGAACCGCGCGGTGACCGCGGCGGCGTCGAGCAGCTCGTGCGGCAGGTCCCACTCCCGCGCGGTCGCGAGGCTCCCGCCGAGCACCCGGCTGCCCTCCTCGCCGAGGAACAGCCCGCCCGTGCGGGTGAGCAGCCCCAGCTCGTCCCACAGCTCGTACGCCCGGTGCAGCAGCGGCACGTACGCCGCGCCCTCGAAGTAGGCCTTGCGCACGATCCGCGTCTCGCCGTGGCTGGCGCCCTGGTCGTGCACGGCCGGGTACCGGTCCAGCCCGAGCACCCGCTGACCGCGTCGGGCCAGCGCCGCGGCGGTGGCACTGCCCATGCCGCCGAGCCCGACGACCACCACGTCGTACGCCGTCATGCCAGGGCCCCCCGCATCGCCGCGCACGCCGCCGAGGCGGGGTCGAGGTGCTCGAAGTGCGCTCCCGGCACGCGCACCAGCCGGGCGACGGGACCGGCTGCGGCGACGTAGGTCTCGCTCTGGCCGATCGGCACGAGGTCGTCGCCCGCGGCGTGCACGCAGGCGGTCGGCACCCCGGTCGGCAGCAGCGCGAGCGGGTCAGCGACCGCGTAGCGCTCGGGCAGCTCGTCCGGGCCGCCGCCGAGCAGCGCCTGCACCGCCCCTCCGCCCAGCCCCAGCCG
>JAJAYV010000432.1 GCA_026786045.1 Frankiaceae bacterium
CCCCCCCCCAATTTTTTTTTTAATTATCCCCCCCCCCCCACAAAAAAAAAAAAAAAAAAACGCGGCGCCAGCTTATTTTTTTAAAACCCCCCAGCGGCGGGCGGGGGGGGGCCCCCCCCCCCCCCCTGGACCCGACCAGCACCGAGGACCGGCTGACGCTGACGTCGTACGTCTGGGCCGATCAGGTCGACCGCTTCGAGCGGCTGCGCGGCGCGCTCGCCCTGGCGGCGCTGGACCCGCCGGCCGTCGAGCCGGTCGGTGCGGCCGAGCTGGTCGAGCGCGAGCTGGCCAGCCCTCGCGAGGGCGTCGCGACGGTCGTCTGGCACAGCGTGGTGCGGCAGTACCTCGTGCCGCAGGAGCGCGAACGTGTCACCGAGCTCGTTGAGCGGGCCGGCGCCCGGGCGACGGCCGCCGCGCCGCTGGCCCACCTGTGGCTCGAGCCGGAGCGGGTCGGGCGGGGCGGCTTCGCCTTCCGGCTGGGCCTAACGAGCTGGCCCGGCGGCCGTACGACCGTGCTCGCCGACGCCCAGGGGCACGGACCCCCGGTCGTGTGGCGCCCCTCACGCTGACAGGATCACGGCCAACGACGACGCCCAGGAGGCACCCGTGCAGTTCGGCCGCTACTACGAGGAGTTCGAGGTCGGGACCATCTACAAGCACTGGCCCGGCAAGACCGTCACGGAGTACGACGACCACCTGTTCTGCCTCATCACGATGAACCACCATCCGCTGCACCTCGACGCCAACTACGCGGCGACCACGCAGCAGGGCAAGAACGTCGTCGTCGGCAACTACGTCTACTCGCTGCTGCTCGGCATGTCGGTCTCCGACGTCTCCGGCCGGGCGATCGCCAACCTCGAGGTCGAGTCGCTCAAGCACGTCTTCCCGACCTTCCACGGCGACACCATCTACGGCCAGACCGAGGTGCTCGGCAAGACCGAGAGCAAGAGCAAGGACGACCGCGGCGTCGTCCACGTCGAGACCAAGGGCTACAACCAGGACGGCGTCCTGGTGTGCATCTTCCGACGCAAGGTCATGGTCCCCAAGCGCGTGTACGCCGAGACGACGGGCGGCGAGTTCCCGGGGCGTCCCGAGCTGCGGGAGTAGTCACCCGTCCGGCCGAGTTCGTGCCGATCCTGTGACGGGCACACCGTCGGGCATGGACACCACCGCTGTGCTGATCATCGTCGGCGTGCTCGTGCTGGGCGCCGTCGGGGAGCGCACCACCCGCCGCGTCGTCGAGTAGGAGACCCGGTGTGCCCGTCAGTCCCTTGACCCGGCGCCCGCCGCAGCGGACCGTCGGGCCATGAGCCCTGCCACCTGCCCTCGCTGCGACGGCCCCCTCAAGCCCCCGGGGCTGATGTCGAGCAGCTGGGAGTGCGAGCTGCACGGGGTCGTGCAGCCGCTGCGCCGGTGGACCCGGGTGACCGGCGACGTCCTGGCCCAGGCGGCCGGCAAGGCCAGCGTCCCGCTGTGGGCGACGCTGCCGCTGCTGCCCGGCTGGACGGTCACCGGGCTCGCACTGGCCGGCGACGAGCGCTACGGCGCGCGCGGCACCGCGCTGCTGCTGTCCGGCCCGTCCCCGGTCGGCGGACCGGCTGACATGGCGATCGTCGCCGAGGACCCCGGCCTCGGGCTCGGCGCGCGGCTGGCCGGGCTCGACGCCATCGACCCCGGGGCGGTCGTGCAGGGTCCGCCCGACGCCAAGGTCGAGGCGGCCGGCCACCCGACCGCCCTGTGGCGCACCGACAGCGCCGAGGACCGGATGGCCTTCCTCGGCGAGGCCCTCGGGGTCTGGCTCTACGTCGTCGTCTGGCCGCCCGCGGCCGCGCTGGTGCTGATCGAGCACGTCGAGCTGCACGACCTGCGGGACGCCCGCCACGTCGGGCTCGAGCTGCCGGTGGGCGCCCCCACCACGCGGCTGGGCGGGAACGGCTCGGGCCACGGGGGCTGAGCCTCGGCGCTAGCGTGATGTCACCCTTGCCCCTGGAGAGCCGTGCCCGCCCGCGTCATCGACCTGCACACCCACTCGACGGCCTCCGACGGCACGACCCCGCCCGACGTCCTCGTGCGCGAGGCCCGCGAGCAGGGGCTCGACGTGCTCGCGCTCACCGACCACGACACCGCCGGCGGCTGGGCGGCCGCCGAGCAGGCCCTGCCCGACGGCCTGGCGCTGGTGCGCGGCGCCGAGGTGTCGTGCGTGCGCGACGGCATCAGCCTGCACCTGCTGGCCTACCTGTTCGACCCCGACGAGCCGGCGCTGGCCGAGGCGCTGCGCGCGCTGCGGGAGTCGCGCGTCGGCCGGGCCGAGCAGATGGCGCGACTGCTCGAGGCCGACGGCACCGGCGTGACCTGGGCCCGCGTCCAGGAGCTGGCCGGCGGCACCGTCGGCCGCCCGCACGTCGCCCAGGCGATCGTCGAGCAGGGCCACGTCGTCGACGTCTCCGCCGCCTTCACCCCCGACTGGATCGGCACCGGCGGGCGCTACGACGTCAGCAAGCTCGAGCTCGACGTCCTCGCCGGGATCAGGCTGGTCGTCGGCGCAGGCGGGGTCCCGGTCTTCGCCCACCCCTGCGCCACAGCCCGCGGCCGGACCGTCTCCGACGACGTCATCGCCGAGATGGCCGCCGCCGGCCTGGTCGGCCTCGAGGTCGACCACGTCGACCACGACGAGGCCGCCCGCGCCCACCTCACCGGGCTGGCCGGCGAGCTCGGCCTGCTGCGCACCGGCAGCAGCGATTTCCACGGCGCCAACAAGACCGTCCGGCTCGGCGAGCACACCACGTCCGAGGCGGCGTACGAGCAGCTGCTCGCGGCTGCCTTGGCCGGCACGCCCGTGCTCGGCGGATGAGCGACGTCTTCGACCCCACGCTGTTCGGGGCCGTCTTCGTCACGCTCTTCGTGATCATGGACCCGCTGGGCAGCATCCCGCTGTTCCTCGGGCTCACCCCCGGTCGTACGAGCAAGGTGCGCGCGCGGCTGGCCGGTCAGGCGGTGCTGGTCTCGCTGGTGGTCATCTCGCTGTTCGCCGTCGTCGGCCAGCAGATCCTCACCTTCCTCGGCATAGGCATCCCGGCGCTGCAGGGCGCCGGTGGGCTGCTGCTGCTCATCGTCGCGCTCGAGCTGCTCACCGACCGGGCCGACGAGCCCAGCGAGGTGCGCGACGTCAACGTCGCGCTCGTCCCGCTCGGCACCCCGCTGCTCGCGGGGCCGGGCGCGATCGTCGCGACCATCGTCTTCGTCCAGCAGTCCGACGGGGTCGCCGACGTCACCGCCATCGCGGCCGGGATCGTCGCGATCCACCTGGCGGTCTACCTCGCGCTGCGCTTCAGCGTCGGCATCACCCGGGTCATCCGGGAGAGCGGGATCGTGCTGCTCACGCGCATCGCCGGCCTGCTGCTGTCGGCGATCGCCGTGCAGCTCGTGGCCGACTCCGTGCGTGGCTTCCTCGCCGAGGGGTGAGACCCGTGTCGAGGACCCGGCGGGGATGGTCGTGGTCGCCGGCGCGTTGCTCTGGGTGCGTGCACAGCGCAAGGTGCGCCGGGCAGCGCCGTTGAGCGACGCCACACGCGACGAGGGCGGCTGGTAGCGCCAGCCACCCACAAGGGGGTAGACCCGCACCATGCGCCGTTCTCTCCTGCTTCTACCCGCCCTGCTCGGCGTCCTGCTCGGCGCTGCGCCGGCGTCGGCGCAGGCGACCCTGCCGTCCCTGGCGGAGGTGGTCGACGAGCTCCGGGCCGACCAGGTCTACGTCGACCCCTCAGCCGACATCGACGTCGACGAGGGCGCCGCCCGCAGCACGCTCGCGCGCTCGGAGGTGCAGGTCTACGTCGTCGCGGTGCCCGCCGCGCTGGCCGACGACGCCGGCGGCGACGCGGCGCTGGTCCAGTCGATCGGGGAGAGCCTGGACGACCCCAGCTCGGTCGTGCTCCTGCTCACCGACGCGCCGTCGGTCTACGCGGACAACAGCCAGGCCCTCGACGAGCGGGGCGTCAACGCCGGCCAGGCCGTGCGCAGCATCGAGCGCGGCGACTTCGACGAGGCCGGCATCCGCGACTTCCTCGACGCCTTCGTCACCGAGATCGACGCCCAGGCCGCTGGCGGCGGCTCCGCCTCCTCGGGCGGCTCGTCCTCCAGCGGTGCGAGCGGGCTGCTCCCGCTGCTGCTGGTCGGCGGGGCCGGCGTCGGCGGCTACGCGCTGCTCAAGTCCCGCCGCAACAAGCGCGAGAGCGCCCAGGAGCTGGAGGACGCCCGCGCCGACGTCGAGTCGCTCTACGGCCGACTCGGCAGCGACGTGCAGCTGCTCTCGCCCGGCGACGACGCGATCGCCCGGCAGGCGTTGGCCGACGCCGCGGAGCGCTACAACGCCACCGGCGCGCTCATGGCCAAGGCCGACTCCCCCGGCGAGTACGCCGCCGCACGCCGCACCGCGGTCGAGGGCCTGACGATGGCCCGCGTCGTGCGCGAGCGGCTCGGCCTCGACCCCGGCCCGGAGGTCGCCCTGCCGCCCGGCGAGGGTCCGCAGCTCGACGCCCCGAGCACGGTCCAGGTCGGCGACGAGGAGTACGAGGGGTCGCCGCGCTACGAGCCCGGCCGGCCGCACTACTACGAAGGCGGCTACTACGGCACCCAGCACGTCCCCGGCGGCTGGTACGCCACGCCGTTCTGGCAGACCCTGATCCTTTCCAGCGTCCTCAACCGTGGCCACGGCTCCTACGGCCGGTCGTACGGACGCGGCGGCGGCATGTTCGGCGGCGGCGGGATCACCGGGCGCGGCACCGGCTTCGGCGGCGGGGGTCGGCGCGGCGGCGGGAGCGG
>JAJAYV010000433.1 GCA_026786045.1 Frankiaceae bacterium
CCTCAGGAAGGGGGGACGCGGGCTCTCTGGTGGTCCGGCGTGTGCGCCGGACCGGGTGGTCCCTGCCGAGCAGGGGGCTTACTTGGCCTTCTCGAGGATCTCGACGACGCGCCAGCGCTTGGTGGCCGACAGCGGGCGGGTCTCCATGAGCAGGACCCGGTCGCCGACGCCGCAGCCGTTCGCCTCGTCGTGCGCCTTGAGCTTGTTGGTACGGCGCAGGGTCTTCTTGTACAACGGGTGCTGGACCCGGTCCTCGACGGCAACGACGACGGTCTTGTCCATCTTGTCGCTGACGACCAGGCCCTCACGGGTCTTGCGGAAGCCTCGCGACTCCTCAACGCCGGTGCTGGTCTCGCTCATCCCTGTAGTTCCTTCGCTCATGCGGCACCACCCGTGGACTCCTTGCGGACGATGCCGAGCTCGCGCTCGCGCATGACCGTGTAGATCCGGGCGATGTCACGCCGCACGTGGTGCAGCCGTCGGTTGTTGTCGAGCTGGCCGGTGGCGACCTGGAAGCGCAGGTTGAACAGCTCCTCCTTGGACTCCGCCAGCCGGGTGACCAGCTCTCCGTCGTTCAGGTCGCGGATCTCGGCCGCAGTCGTCTCGGCCATCAGTCACTCACCTCACGCGTGATGAAGCGGCACTTCATCGGCAGCTTGTGCATGGCCCGGCGCATGGCCTCGCGGGCCAGCGGCTCCGGGGGGCCGGCGAGCTCGAAGAGCACGCGGCCGGGCTTGATGTTGGCCACCCACCACTCGGGCGAGCCCTTGCCGGAGCCCATGCGGGTCTCGGCCGGCTTCTTGGTGAGCGGACGGTCCGGGTACACGTTGATCCACACCTTGCCGCCTCGGCGGATGTGGCGGGTCATCGCGATACGGGCCGACTCGATCTGGCGGTTCGTCAGGTAGGCCGGCTCGAGGGCCTGGATGCCGTACTCGCCGAACGCCAGCTGCGTACCGCCCTTGGCTGCACCGCTGCGGTCCGGGTGGTGCTGCTTGCGGTGCTTGACCCTGCGGGGGATCAGCATGGTCAGGCCTCCGTGTCAGGGGTCGGCGGGCCATCGACGGACGGCTCGGTCTCGGTCGCGGCGGTCGCCGGGGCAACAGCCTCGGCCGGTGCGCCGGCGGCGGACGCCTCGGTGCTGGAGGTGGCGGGGCCGCCCTCGGACTCGGCACTGTTCACCTCGGTCACCGGGACCGCGGGGGTCTCGGCGACGTCGGCGGAGCGCTCGACGGGAGCGTTGGCCAGCTCGGCCTCGGCGGTCGGCAGGACGACGTCGCCGTCGGTCTGCGGGGCGCCCGGGGACTCGGCCTGGCGGCCGGCGTCGGTGCCGCCGGCGGTGGTGCCGGTGCTGCCGGAGCGCGGGCCGCGGCGGGCCGGGCGGTCACGGCGCAGCTGGCGCTGCTCGGCCTCCTGCTGATCGCGCTCGACGCGGCTCTGGACGACGTCGCCCTTGTAGATCCAGACCTTGACGCCGATGCGGCCGAAGGTGGTCTTCGCCTCGTAGATGCCGTAGTCGATGTTCGCGCGCAGCGTGTGCAGCGGGACGCGACCCTCGCGGTAGAACTCCGAGCGGCTCATCTCCGCACCGCCGAGGCGGCCGGCGCACTGGACCCGGATGCCCTTGACGCCCGGGTTCTTCATGGCCGACTGCATCGACTTGCGCATCGCGCGGCGGAAGCTGACGCGGCTCGAGAGCTGCTCGGCCACGCCCTGGGCGACGAGCTGCGCGTCGGACTCGGGGTTCTTGACCTCGAGGATGTTGAGCTGGACCTGCTTGCCGGTCAGCTTCTCGAGGTCGCCGCGGATGCGGTCGGCCTCGGCGCCGCGACGGCCGATGACGATGCCGGGACGCGCCGTGTGGATGTCCACGCGGACGCGGTCACGGGTGCGCTCGATCTCGACCTTGGAGATGCCGGCGCGCTCCATGCCCTTGCCCATCATGCGGCGGATCGCGACGTCCTCCTTGACGTACTCCGCATAGTTCTTGTCGGCGTACCAGCGGGAGACCCAGTCGGTCGTGATCCCGAGCCGGAACCCGTGGGGGTTGACCTTCTGGCCCACTAGCGGGCACCTGCCTTCTTCGTCGTGGTGGCTGTGTGCGCCTTGCCGTCGCTGGGACGGATCGAGACGACCACCGTGATGTGGCTCGTGCGCTTGCGGATGCGGTACGCGCGGCCCTGGGCGCGGGGACGGAAGCGCTTGAGGGTCGGGCCCTCGTCGACGTACGCCTGGCTGATGTACAGCGCGGACGGGTCGAGCTGCTTGTTGTGCTCGGCGTTTGCCGCAGCGCTCGCGATCACCTTGGCGATCGGCTCGCTGGCGGCCTGCGGCTGGAAGCGGAGCTGGTCCAGCGCGGGCTGCACGTCCATGCCGCGCACCAGGTCGATGACGCGACGGCACTTGGTCGGCGTCATGCGCAGATAGCGCAGCTGCGCCAGCGCCGAGTCGTCGGCCAGGTGGCGGGTCTTGTTCTCAGCCACGACGGGCCCTCCGGTCGTCCTTGATGTGACCGCGGAACGTGCGCGTCGGGGAGAACTCGCCGAGCTTGTGCCCGACCATCGACTCCGTCACGAACACGGGCACGTGCTTGCGCCCGTCGTGCACGGCGATCGTGTGCCCGAGCATGTCCGGGATGATCGTCGAGCGGCGGGACCAGGTCTTGATGACGTTCTTGGTGCCCTTGTCGTTCTGGGCGTCCACCTTCTTCAGGAGGTGGTCGTCCACGAAGGGACCCTTCTTCAGGCTGCGCGGCATCGCTGCTTACCCCTAGCGCTTCTTGTTGGTCTTGCGGCGGCGGACGATCATCGCGTCACTGGGCTTGCGGCGACGGGTGCGGCCCTCGGGCTTTCCGGCCGGGTTCACCGGGTGGCGACCACCGGAGGTCTTGCCCTCACCACCACCGTGCGGGTGGTCGACCGGGTTCATGGCGACACCGCGGACGGTCGGGCGCTTGCCCTTCCAGCGCATCCGGCCGGCCTTGCCCCAGTTGATGTTGGACTGCTCGGCGTTGCCCACCTCGCCGACCGTGGCGCGGCAGCGCAGGTCGACGTTGCGGATCTCGCCGGAGGGCATGCGGAGCTGGGCGTGCGGCCCATCCTTGGCGACGAGCTGGACGCTCGCGCCGGCGGAGCGGGCGATCTTCGCGCCGCCACCGGGCCGGAGCTCGATGTTGTGCACGGTGGTACCGGTGGGGATGTTGCGCAGCGGCAGGGCATTGCCCGGCTTGATGTCGGCGTTGGGGCCGGCCTCGACGGTGTCGCCCTGCTTCAGGCCCTTGGGCGCCACGATGTAGCGCTTCTCGCCGTCGGCGTAGTGCAGCAGCGCGATGCGGGCGGTGCGGTTCGGGTCGTACTCGATGTGAGCGACCTTGGCCGGCACGCCGTCCTTGTCGTGGCGACGGAAGTCGATGAGGCGGTACGCGCGCTTGTGACCGCCGCCCTGGTGGCGCGTGGTGATGCGCCCGTGGGCGTTGCGGCCGCCCTTGCCGTGCAGCGGACGGACCAGCGACTTCTCGGGGGTGTCGCGGGTGATCTCGGCGAAGTCGGCCACCGACGAGCCACGACGGCCCGGGGTGGTCGGCTTGTACTTGCGGATGCCCATGTGTGTCTCTCCTCCTTGGTAGCTCCGGCCCCGCTAGGAGACCGGGCCCCCGAAGATCTCGATGCGGCCCTCGCGCAGCGTGACGATCGCCCGCTTGGTGTTGGCGCGCGTGCCGAAGCCGGCCCGCGTGCGCTTGCGCTTGCCCTGGCGGTTGAGCGTGTTGACGTCGCTGACCTTGACGCCGAAGACCTTCTCGACCGCGATCTTGATCTGGGTCTTGTTGGCGTCCGGGCGCACGAGGAAGGTGTACTTGTTCTCCTCGAGCAGGCCGTAGCTCTTCTCCGAGATGACCGGGGAGATGAGGATGTCGCGCGGGTCGGTCAGGTCGCTCACGGCGTGCCCCCGTCGGTGTTGTCAGCCTTGGCCACCGACGGCACGTCGGAGTCGATCTCGTGGGTGGAGAGGTCCTGACCCGGGGTGGTGCCGGACACCGCAGTCCCTGACTCCGTGCTGGTGGCGCGGGCCTTGGCCCGACGGCCCTTGGGGTTGCCGGCCAGGAAGGCCTGCAGCGCAGACTCGGTGAACACCACGTCGTCGCTGATGAGCACGTCGTAGGTGTTGAGCTGGCCCGGGGCCAGGATGTGCACGGTGTTGGCGTTGCGCAGCGACTTCCAGCTGACCTCGTCGGAGCGCTCCGCGACGACCAGCACGTGGTTGCGGGTGCTGATGTCGGCGAGCAGCTTGACGGCGCTCTTGGTCGACGGCGTGCCGCCGGTGGCGAGCTCGCTGATGACGTGCACGCGGCCGTGCAGCGCCCGGTCGGTGAGGGCACCGCGCAGAGCGGCCACCTTCATCTTCTTGGGAGTGCGCTGGCTGTAGTCGCGCGGCTTGGGGCCGTGCACGACGCCACCGCCGACGAACTGCGGCGCGCGGGTCGAGCCCTGGCGGGCGCGGCCGGTGCCCTTCTGGCGGTAGGGCTTGCGGCCACCTCCGCGGACCTCGGCGCGGGTCTTGGTGCTGTGCGTGCCCTGGCGGGCGGCGGCGAGCTGCGCCACGACGACCTGGTGGATCGTCGGGATGCTCACCTGCGCGCCGAAGACCTCGACCGGCAGCTCGACGGTGCGGCCCGAAGGGCCGTCCGGCGTGCGGACGTCGACCGTGATGGCAGCGGACTGCTCAGTAGCGGTGGTCACTTGGCCACACCACCCTTCCCGAGGCCGCCCTTGGCGGCGGTGCGGACGAGGACCATGCCGCCGCGGGGACCGGGGACGGCGCCCTTGATGAGCAGCAGGCCGCGCTCGGCGTCCACGGCGTGGACCGTGAGGTTCTGCGTGGTCGTGCGGACGTGGCCCATCCGACCTGCCATGCGGGTGCCCTTGAAGACACGGGCAGGCGTGGCGCAGGCGCCGATGGAGCCGGGCTTGCGGTGCGCGCGGTGGACACCGTGGGAGGCGCCTAGGCCCTTGAAGTTGTGACGCTTCATGACACCGGCGTAGCCCTTGCCCTTGCTGGTGCCGACGACATCGACGACCAGCTTGGCGCCCTCGGTGGGGGCGAAGAGCTCAGCGGTGATCTCGTCGCCGACGGTGTAGCCGGAGACGTCGTCGGTGCGGATCTCGACGAGGTAGCGACGCGGCGGCACGCCCGCCTTGGCGAAGTGCCCGGCCTCGGGCTTGTTCACCTTGCGCGGGTCGATCGCGCCGTACGCGATCTGGACGGCGCTGTAGCCGTCCTTCTCGGGGGTGCGGACCTGGGTGACCACGCACGGCCCGGCCTTGACGACCGTGACCGGGATGATCCGGTTGTTGGCGTCGAAGACCTGGGTCATGCCCAGCTTCTCGCCCAGGACGCCCTGGGATGTGTTCGGCATCGTCGCGTCCCTACAGCTTGATCTCGATGTCGACGCCCGCCGGCAGGTCGAGTCGCATGAGCGAGTCGACCGTCTTCGGCGTGGGGTCGAGGATGTCGATGAGGCGCTTGTGAGTACGCATCTCGAAGTGCTCCCGCGAATCCTTGTACTTGTGCGGCGAGCGGATGACGCAGTACACGTTCTTCTCGGTCGGCAGCGGCACCGGTCCCGCGACCTGAGCGCCCGTGCGTGTCACCGTCTCGACGATCTTGCGCGCCGAGCTGTCGATGACCTCGTGGTCGTAGGCCTTGAGCCTGATGCGGATCTTCTGTCCCGCCATGGATGGCTTTCCCGTCTTCGACCGGTGAACCGGCCAAGGTCAAATGGTGCCGCTGGAGATTCGAACTGGGACTTCGTCCTCCCCACGCGGTCGGGTGTGTCGTCCCCCGTGCGCGAGACACAGGTTCCTACAAGCCGGGCGGGGGCCGATTGCTTCCTGGGGGCCGGGGCGATCGGGGGTGACCCTGACCGCCCCGTCCCGGAGAGGTGCTACTTGGTGATCTTGGTGACCCGGCCGGCGCCGACGGTGCGGCCACCCTCGCGGATGGCGAAGCGCAGGCCCTCCTCCATGGCGATGGGCTGGATGAGGGTCACCTTCATCTCGGTGTTGTCACCGGGCATGACCATCTCGGTGCCCTCGGGCAGGTCGACGACGCCCGTGACGTCCGTGGTGCGGAAGTAGAACTGCGGGCGGTAGTTGTTGAAGAACGGCGTGTGCCGGCCACCCTCGTCCTTGGACAGGATGTAGACGTTCGCCTCGAACTCGGTGTGCGGGGTGATCGACTTGGGCTTGCAGACGACCTGGCCGCGCTCGACCTCCTCGCGCTTGATGCCGCGGATGAGCAGACCGACGTTGTCGCCGGCCATGCCCCTGTCCAGCAGCTTGCGGAACATCTCGACGCCGGTGACCGTGGTGGTCTGGACGTTCTCCTTGATCCCGACGATCTCGACGGTCTCGTTGACGTTCACGATGCCGCGCTCGATGCGACCGGTCACGACGGTGCCGCGGCCGGTGATGGTGAAGACGTCCTCGATCGGCATGAGGAAGGGCTTCTCGATGTCGCGGGTCGGCTCCGGGATGGAATCGTCCACCGCCTTCATCAGCTCGAGGAGCTTGTCGCCCCACTCCTTGTCGCCCTCGAGGGCCTTCAGGGCGGAGACGCGCACGACCGGCAGGTCGTCGCCCGGGAACTCGTACTCGGAGAGCAGCTCGCGGACCTCGAGCTCGACGAGCTCGAGGATCTCCTCGTCGTCGACCATGTCGGCCTTGTTGAGCGCCACAACGATGTACGGGACACCGACCTGGCGGGCCAGGAGCACGTGCTCCTTGGTCTGCGGCATCGGGCCGTCGGTGGCGGCAACCACGAGGATCGCGCCGTCCATCTGGGCCGCACCGGTGATCATGTTCTTGATGTAGTCGGCGTGACCGGGGCAGTCGACGTGGGCGTAGTGCCGGTTCTCCGTCTGGTACTCCACGTGCGCGATGGAGATCGTGATGCCACGAGCCTTCTCCTCGGGCGCCTTGTCGATCTGGTCGAAGGCGGAGGCCTCGTTGAGGTTCGGAAACGCGTCGTGCAGCACCTTGGTGATGGCAGCGGTCAGCGTCGTCTTGCCGTGGTCGATGTGACCGATCGTCCCGATGTTGACGTGCGGCTTGGTGCGCTCGAACTTCTGCTTGGCCATCTGGCCGGTCTCCTTCAGTGCGGTGGTTGCCGTACGACGTCTGCGTCGAAGGCCGGGGGTACTGCGTGGTGTCGCGGGACCTACTCGCCCCGGACCTTCGCGATGATCTCCTTCGCCACGTTGCCGGGGACCTCGGCGTAGGAGTCGAACTGCATGGAGTAGCTGGCCCGGCCCTGGGTCTTGGACCGGAGGTCGCCGACGTAGCCGAACATCTCCGACAGCGGCACCAGCGCCTTGACGACGCGGACACCGGCCCGCTCGTCCATGGCCTGGATCATGCCGCGGCGGCTGTTCAGGTCGCCGATCACGTCGCCCATGTTCTCCTCGGGCGTGGTGACCTCGACGGCCATCATCGGCTCCATGAGGGCCGGGTCGGCCTTGCGAGCGGCCTCTTTGAAGCCCATCGAGCCGGCGATCTTGAACGCCATCTCCGAGGAGTCGACGTCGTGGTAGGCACCGTCGGTCAGCGTCACCTTGACGCCGACCAGCGGGTAGCCGGCGAGGATGCCGTGCTGCATCGCCTCCTGGCAACCCTGGTCGACGGCCGGGATGTACTCCTTGGGGATGCGCCCACCGGTGATCGAGTTCTGGAACTGGTAGGTCGGGATCTGGCCCGTCTCGTCCGGCTCGGTGAGCGGCTCGACCCGAATCTGGATCTTGGCGAACTGGCCGGTGCCGCCGGTCTGCTTCTTGTGCGTGAAGTCCAGCCGCTCCACCGTGCCGCGCAGGGTCTCGCGGTAGGCGACCTGCGGCTTGCCGACGTTGGCCTCGACCTTGAACTCGCGGCGCATGCGGTCCACCAGGATGTCCAGGTGGAGCTCACCCATGCCCGCGATGATCGTCTGGCCGGTCTCCTCGTCGGTGTAGACCTTGAAGGTCGGGTCCTCCTCGGCCAGTCGCTGGATCGCGACGCCGAGCTTCTCCTGGTCGCCCTTGGTCTTCGGCTCGATCGCGACCGAGATGACCGGGTCGGGGAAGCTCATCGACTCCAGGACGATCGGCGCCTCCTGGCCGGCGAGCGTGTCGCCGGTGGTGGTCTGCTTCAGGCCGATGACGGCGCAGATGTCGCCCGCCCTGACCTCGCTGATGTCCGCACGCGAGTTGGCGTGCATCTGCATGAGGCGGCCGATCTTCTCCTTGCGGTCCTTGGTGCTGTTCAGGACCTGCGTGCCCGCGGTGAGCGTGCCGGAGTAGACGCGGATGTAGGTGAGCTTCCCGACGTGCGGGTCTGTCTGGATCTTGAACGCCAGGGCGGACAGCGGCGCGTCGAACTCGGGCTCGCGGGTCTCGAGGACCGCCTCGTCCTTGACCGAGTGGCCGGTGACGGCGCCGATGTCCAGCGGCGAGGGCAGGTAGTCCACGACGGCGTCGAGCATGGGCTGGACGCCCTTGTTCTTGAACGCCGAGCCGCACAGGACGGCGGTGACGGTCGCGTCGGTCGTCGAGGCGATGATCGCGCGGCGGATGCCGGCCTTGATCTCCTCGTTGGAGACGTCCTCGCCCTCGAGGTACTTCTCCATGACCGCGTCGTCGACGTCGGCGAGGGTCTCGACGAGCTTGGCGCGGTACTCCGCGGCCTTCTCGGCGAACTCGGCCGGGATGTCGACGACGTCGTAGTGGTCGCCCTTGCTGGTCTTGTCGTCGTTGGCCCAGTGCAGGCCCTTCATCGCGACGATGTCGATGACGCCGGTGAAGTCGCCCTCGGTGCCCCACGGGAGCTGCAGCACCAGCGGCACGGCGTGCAGCCGGTCAATGATCATGTCGACGGTGCGGTAGAAGTTCGCGCCGGTGCGGTCCATCTTGTTGACGAAGCAGATGCGCGGTACGGAGTACTTGTCAGCCTGGCGCCACACCGTCTCGGACTGCGGCTCGACGCCGGCGACGGAGTCGAACACCGCCACGGCGCCGTCGAGCACGCGCAGCGAGCGCTCCACCTCGACGGTGAAGTCGACGTGGCCCGGGGTGTCGATGATGTTGATGCGGTGGTCGTTCCACTGGCAGGTCGTCGCGGCGGACGTGATCGTGATGCCCCGCTCCTGCTCCTGCTCCATCCAGTCCATCGTGGCCGCGCCGTCGTGGACCTCACCGATCTTGTACGCCTTGCCGGTGTAGTAGAGGACGCGCTCGGTGGTCGTCGTCTTGCCCGCGTCGATGTGCGCCATGATCCCGATGTTGCGGGTCTTGGCGAGGATCGCATTGCTGGCCACTGCTGCTCTTCTTCCCGGGGTGAGGGTTGTTGCCGGACGGTGCCTGGGATCGCCAGGCGGTGGTGCTGGTCTGGGTCGCGGACTACCAGCGGTAGTGCGCGAAGGCCTTGTTGGACTCGGCCATCTTGTGCGTGTCCTCGCGGCGCTTGACGCTGGCGCCGAGGCCGTTGCTGGCGTCGAGCAGCTCGTTCATCAGCCGATCGGTCATGGTCTTCTCGCGCCGGGACCGGGAGTAGCTGACCAGCCAGCGCAGGGCCAGCGTGGTGGACCGCGTGCCCCGGACCTCGACCGGCACCTGGTAGGTGGCGCCACCGACCCGGCGGCTGCGCACCTCCAGAGCGGGCTTGACGTTCTCCATCGCCCGCTTGAGCGTGATGACGGGGTCGGCGCCGGTCTTGTCTCGGCAGCCCTCGAGGGCGCCGTAGACGATGCGCTCGGCCACCGAGCGCTTGCCGTCGGTGAGCACCTTGTTCACCGGCGAGGTGACCAGGGGTGAGCTGTAGACCGGATCGATGATGACCGGCCGGGCGGGAGCGGGACCCTTGCGGGGCATATCAGCTCTTCTCCTTCTTGGCGCCGTAGCGGCTGCGGGCCTGCTTGCGGTTCTTCACGCCCTGGGTGTCCAGCGAGCCGCGGATGATCTTGTAGCGGACACCGGGCAGGTCCTTCACCCGGCCACCACGCACAAGCACGATCGAGTGCTCCTGCAGGTTGTGGCCGACACCCGGGATGTATGCCGTGACCTCGATACCACCCGTGAGGCGCACGCGGGCGACCTTGCGGAGGGCAGAGTTCGGCTTCTTGGGGGTCGTGGTGTACACGCGAGTGCACACACCCCGGCGCTGCGGGCTGCCCTTGAGTGCTGGGGTCTTGGTCTTGGTGACCTTGTCCTGGCGGCCCTTGCGGACCAGCTGGTTGATCGTGGGCACTGATTCTCCGTAGGTCGTGAATGTCGTCTGTCCAGTCACGCCGCGGCGACAGGACATCCTTGTGGTTGTCCGGTCCGCGCTCTGAACCGTTCGGCCCTGGAGCTCGGACAAGGTGCTCCCCCCTGCACTTTCCGGCGCACCCCAAAGCGGAATGTCGCGGACTGCCCGGCGGGAGGTTAGACCCTGATCGTCCCCAGCCCCGGCTCCTGATGGGAACGCGATGCGGATCTGGTCAGGCTCAGGCGCCTGGGCGAGCCCAGACACAGTTGTCTAGGCTACTGCCTGGGCCCCATGGCATCCAAATCGGTATGCCGTCGCGTCGCCTCACCGGCGCGGGTCAACCACCCGATCCCGGCCCAAGCCACGCACCAGAGCGGGAACCCTGGCTGGCGGTTGGCTGGTTTATATCGTCACAGTCGCGATTTCAAGCGCCAATGGTGCAACAAAGCGGCTAACGGCCCGGCATACAGCGAAGCGGGGCGGACCCGAAGGCCCGCCCCGCTGATACTGCTGTTGATACCTGCGATC
>JAJAYV010000434.1 GCA_026786045.1 Frankiaceae bacterium
CGGTTAGCCTTCGCCCGTGAGAGTTGTCGCGCTTGGCGCATTCTGCGACCTGGGGCCGCCGGAGGACTACGGAGGCAGTCCGGGCAGCCTCAGTTTCTCCGTGAGCGAGTTCGCCGTTGCACACGACGGCCGTCGGCTGACGCTGCACGCCGAGCGCGGCTGGACACAACGGACCCGCAGGGCAGTGCCGCACGGAGAGCCACTTCCGTCCGAGTGGGACGAGCCGCTTGACCCGTGGTCGTTCATGACCCGCGACTCCGTTGTCCAGGACACGCTCAACGTTGTCCTGCCAGATGACGACGACGATCCGGACAACCACCCTTACAAGTGGTTCGCCAGCCTGCTCGCTGAACAGGGCGTCAGCGTGTCGAGGGACGAGCTGAAGGCGCTGCCGTACACGGTCGAGCTCAGCCAGCTACTTGAGGACCGCCTCGCAAAACTCAAGGCGGATTAAGGAACTGGCGCACTGGAGTTCGAGGACTACTGCGGGCAGGTGCTGCCTAGCGTGCGCAGAAGCACCGTTCTGGCTCACGAGCTCTAGCCGGGGCTAGCGGCCGCAGCGGCAAAGGCACATAGCCGTCTTGCACCTGCATTGACGACGAGCGGCGCACGGAGGAGCATCGAGGGTCGTGGCCAGTGTTCGGGGACGAGGCGGTGGCGTCTGGGGACCGTCCGTCCCGGCCGTCTGGTGGCGGTGGACGCCATGGGGCAGGCGACGGATGCGTGTACTCGTCGCGCAACTGCAGGCTGCCACTCGAGCCTCGACCGGGCAACCGGCACGCACGCTCGACGCGCGCGACCTCCGGACGGACCCATCGCGGCGGCGGCGACGGCCCCGGTCAACAAATCAAGGATGCGCAGCACGGCCGACGTTGCCGTTGCTGCTGTTGCTTACCGGTTGACGGCGGTGCCCAGGACGGTCGGAGCGACGGGCGGCAGGTTCGGCCAGACCATCGTGGTGCGCACTGCGGTGATGTCGAAGCCGGCGGCCGCGACGGCGCCCCAGGTGTCGCGCCGGACTGAGCACCCTCCGGCGGCGCGTCCCCAGACCGGCTGGAGCAGCTGCTGGAGTCGGCCGACCCAGTGCCCTGCAGGGGCGGCGACGTGCTCGAGCAGGAGCAGCCGACCGCCGGGGACCAGGACCCGTCGTAGCTCCGCGAGCGCCTTGGGCGGCCGCGCGACCGAGCAGAGCACACAGGCGCAGAGCACTGCGTCCACAGAGCCGTCGGCCAGCGGCAGGGCATGGGCGTCGGCTGAGAGCAGCGTCACCGGAACCGGGCAGGCCATCACCCGCCCGCGGGCCAGGGCGCGCATCGAGGGGTCGGGCTCGACGGCGACCACCGACGTCACGGCGGCCGGCAGGTGGGCCAGGTCGTGGCCGGGTCCGAGACCAAGGATCAGCAGCCGACCGCTCGCGTCGGCCAGCACCGACGCGCGCAGCTGGCCGAAGCCGCCGCGTTCCCCGGCCGCGGCCACTAGCCGGTAGACCTGCGCGAAGACCGGGTGGGCGTGCTCGCGCTCACGGCTCATGCATCCAGTGTCGGGTCAGGCCGGGCGGCCGACGATCGGGTGACTGCGCGCCTTGTGCCTGGTTCCGGCTACCGGACAAGATCACGACTGCCCGTCATCGGCTCCGCAAGTGTCCGGTGGTCGTTCGTCTACCGGCACGCTGTACCCCGCTGGACCGTGAGGCGGGTCCGTGGGGCAGGCGCGCTACGACGTCAAAGCGTTCCAGCACCACGAGAGTCGCGTCGTCCACGGTGAGGTCCGGGTTACCGAGCTCGGCCCGCATCTGCGAGCTGTGCCAGAAGCTTTCGTGTCCGTCGCGCCACTGGGCGACCGTCTGATGCCCTTCGCCCTCGTCGCGAGCGTGCGACAGGTCGACCTCCGCCAGCGGTACGAAGCGGATGCTCGTCACTTCAAGGACCGCGACGGGGCGGCCGTCAGAGTCAACCAACACGGACCGGTCACCGACCTGTGGCAGCCGCTCATCCTCGCGCTGGTGCTCGAGCGCCAGCCCTGTGGTGCTGGTTTTGCTGCCGTCGAGGATCGCCGCGACCAGCCGGTCGCGTAGCCGGCCGGGGAAGGCGAACTCGGCCGTCGGCAGGCCTGCGGTGTCGGCCGACCCGACTGCATCGAACGTCATTGCTTCGACGGTAGTCCGGCGACAGTCGTGCGCACCCCGTCTCTCACCGAGCGACAGCGCCAGCAAGAGCGCAGACACGCACTGTGCTGGCGCAGCGCCCGTCCCGCTGACGATCGGTTACCGGTGTGGTGCGTCGTCGTTGTGGTTGCTGTCGGTCGTGGCGGCAAGGACCATGGTGGGGACGGTGGCGGCGGCGGTCATCAGAGTCAGCAGCGTGGCTCCGCTGCGATCCAGCACGGTTCGGAAGTCCGGGGTCTGGACTCGCGCGGTGATGAGTAGGGGTGGGGCGCTCAGGCAGCCGGCCAGCAGGGACCGCCGACGTCGGGACCAAATAATCCACTCGCTCGTGACATTAGATCAAGTGGTCGCGGTTGCCTGAAGCGCCGCAGCGAGCTCGTCGCCGACGATCCTGAGCGTGCGCGGCGACAACGGGCGAGTCCGGCTCGGCCGTTCAGGCACCGTTGTGGTTGTGCGATCAGCGACGGCGCGTTCTCGGTCACGACGAGCGCTTGGCGTTCGGGGATGAGCCGAATCTGCTCTGGTCTGAGCACCGGCACGTCTTCCATGGTGCGGTTGGTGCCCGTCCCGCCGGGGCCGTGGCTGGTGCTCTGCCGAGCCACGCGGCTGGCGCCGAGAAGATCGGCCCCTTCTTATATAAGTAGATGTCCTAGCCGCCGCTGAACACGACGATGTTGTTGGTCAGCCCGAACAGGCTTCGGGCTTCGTCTTCGCCGTAGCAGACCACCATCTGCCGCCAGGTCTGGGCGGCGTAGATGAGCGACGGTCCCAGGGCCCGTTCGTCGGCCCTCCGGACCCGCGGCGTCGGCAGGGGTGTCGTGGACGGCAGCTCGTCCAGGCAGGCCAGGAAGCTCGGGGTGGCCCGGCCATGCGGCGAGGCTCTCGGCGGGCTGGGATCTGGACACTGACACGGAGCTCTCCTCGCCGGCGCTGGCGGCGCCGTCGCGCGGGCGGTTCGGCCGGCGAGCAGGACGTCCAGATCGCGGTCGCCGAGGCCCAGGTCGTCCCGTGTTGGCCGCGTCGCGCGGGAGTTACAAACTCGTGACGGATCGTGGCGCCTGACCGGGCCCGGCTCTGCCGAGGCCCTCCCTGCGCCCCCCGACACTCCCGCCCTCACCCACGTCGAGCGCCGGCAGGCCGCCCTGCTCATCTGCACCTCGGCCCGCCTGCGACAGCGGTCGAGGCGGGCACAGGCGGCGTCAGCCCTGCTGAGGAGCCGGGCGCGGCGGCTCGCCGCCTGACGCAGCGGCCTGCTCGATGAGCGCCTCCCCGCGGCGCTCCGGGAGCCCGAGCACGGCGACCGCACCGAGCAGCAGCACGCCGGCGAAGACGGCGAACACCAGGGTGCTGCCGCCGAGGGCGAGCAGCGGCGGTACCGCCAGCGGCGCGAGGATCGAGCCGATGCGTCCGAAGCCCGCGGCCCAGCCGGCACCCGTCGCGCGTAGCAGAGTGGGGTAGACCTCGGGCGTCAGTGCGTACAGCGCGCCCCAAGCGCCGAGGTTGAAGAACGACAGCAGGCAGCCGTACACGAGGACTTGCGTGGCGCTGCCCGCCGTCGCGAACATCACCGCGCTCCCCGCCGAGGCTGCCAGGAACAGCGCCAGAGTCGGCCGACGCCCCCACGCCTCCACCAGCACCGCGGCCGCGGCGTACCCGGGCAGCTGTGCCAGGGTGATCACCAGCGTGTAGGTGAACGAGCGGACCAGCGAGAAGCCGTCGCTGACCAGCAGCGCCGGCAGCCAGATAAACACGCCGTAGTACGCCGCGTTGGTGGCGAACCAGACGGCCCACAGGGCAGCGGTGCGCCCACGCGTGCCGGCCGCGAACAGCGACGCCGGACCGGGCGCGGCCACGGCCACGGCCGGGGGTGACGGGACGGCCTCCACGCCGGCGGCGCGCTCGAAGCGGCGGACGGTCGCCTCTGCCTCTTCGGTCCGCCCCCGGAGCTCGAGGAAGCGCACCGACTCGGGCAGGGAGCGGCGCACCACCACCGCGTACAGGGCGGGCACGGCCCCGAGGGCGAAGGCCCACCGCCACGCTCCGTCCCCGCGCGCTACGACGAAGTAGCCGATCAGCGCGGCGAGCAACCAGCCGATGGCCCAGAAGGCCTCCAGGGAGACCACGAGCCGGGCGCGCACGCGGGCCGGCGCGAACTCGCTAACGAGGGTGGAAGCCACCGGCAGCTCCGCACCAAGCCCGAGCCCGATGAGGAAGCGGAAGGCCAGCAGCGACGCCACCGACCAGGACAGGGCCGCGGCCCCGGTCGCCAGGCCGTACACGACAAGTGTGGCGGCGAAGACCTGTCGGCGACCGACCCGGTCCGCGAGCGAGCCGCCTGCGGCGGCGCCCACGGCCATGCCGAGGAAGCCGATCGACGCGATCCAGGACAGCGTCGTCGGCGTCAGCCCCCACTCGCGGGCGAGCGCGACCATCACGAACGAGATCAGGCCGACGTCCATCGCGTCCAGCGCCCAGCCCGCACCCGACCCGGCGACCAGTCGACGGTGCTCGCGGGTCATCGGCAGCCGGTCGAGACGCTGCCCCCTCGTCAGGCCGCCTGCGTCGACGGGGGGCGACGACGACGATCCCGGGAGGGACGCGGTCCCGCTGAGCGTGCTCTCGGCCACGACCGCTCCTCTGCCAGGTTATCGTCCGAACGACAATAACTCGGCAACGCTAGCACCGGCCCACCCGGACGGCGACCCGGGCCATTCCGCCCTAGCTAGGGGCCGTGGGTCGGCGTCGATGGCCAGGTCGTGCGCCCAGTCGTCCTCGGCAAGGAACGCCCCGCGGGCTCGGACGATGCCGAGCACCGCGGCGCCGGTGTCTGCTGAGCACCGTGTGTCGGTGGGGTTGCGAACGCCCCGACAGACGCCCTCCACGCGCGCATCAGTCAATGAGTCAACGACCCCGCCCACGCGCGCATTTTGGTGGGTCAACGGAAGTCCTCGCCGCAGGGGCACCTGCATGAAAGTAGAATGTGAGCCAGATCACCACCCCGACACCGGAGCCGCCCCGTGCCCGAAGCCCTGGTCAATGGCACTCGCCTGGCCTACTCCGACGACGGCCCGCGTCATGCGCCGGTGCTGCTGCTGAGCCACTCGCTGTTCTTCCACCGGGGGATGTTCGACCACCAGGTTGCCGGGCTTGCAGACCGCTACCGCGTCGTGCGCTACGACCACCGCGGACAGGGGGACAGCGACCGGGCCCCCCGCGAGCAGCTCGACATGGACACCCTCAGCGAGGACGCCGCGGCGCTGATCGAGCACCTCGACGCCGGGCCGGTGCACGTGGCTGGCAACTCGCTGGGCGGCTTCGTCGCACTGCGGCTCGCGGCGCGGCGCCCCGAGCTGCTGCGCTCGGTGACCGTGCTCGGCAGCTCCGGCGAGGCCGAGGGCAAGGTCGCCGAGTTCGACCCGCTCGTGGCCGCCATGAGCGAGCACGGCGCCGCCCCGGTCATCGACACGCTCATGTGGATCATGTTTGGCGACGAGACGCTCGCCTCACCGGACGCTGCCGAGCAGAACTCCCGGTGGCGGGCGTGGATGCTCGGGCTGGACGCGAGCATCGGCGACTGCGCCCACCAGGTCGTGCACCGCCGGCCCGTGCTGGACGAGTTGGCCGGCTGCGCCGTCCCGCTGCTGGCCGTCGCGGGCGAGCAGGACCACGCCTACTCGATCGCCAACTCCCGGGCCGTCGTCGGGGCGGTCAAGGACGGGCATCTGGCTGTTGTGCCACGAGCCGGCCACTCGGTGTCGCTCGAGCAGCCAACGGTCGTCAACGCCCTGCTGGTGCAGCACCTCGCGGCTGCGGCCTAACCGCCGGGCCGCCTCCAGACACTCCACCCGCTATCCCGATAGACGAACGCTAGCCGGGGCACCTCGCGTGGTCGCCACCGAGTCGGGCAACAGCGTCCCGGACGGGATCCCGCACTCGGGTGACGCTGCCCTCCGGTTAGCGACGGTCGCGTCGTGCTGGATGCCCCGCGATGGGTGCCGTGGCGGCGTAGATGACGGACGCGATAAAGGAGCTTGCGAGAAGGGCTAGCAACAGACCCATTACCTGCCCCTGCAGGAGGGCGCTTGAGCCGAGCACACCGAAAACACCGGCGGCGCCGGTCATGGCCAGCGGAGTGCGCAGGACACGTGCTGCAAGTCGACGTCGGCCCTCGTGGCGCAGTGCGACCCAAACCACGATGCCAATGAACCCCACAACAAACGCCAAGACTGCCCAGTCGGCCATGTTGGATGGAACCGCGGTAGTTGGGCTTGTCCTAGCTGCGGCTGTAGACGGCTGTCGTGGCCCGCTCGAGGATCGCCCATCGGCACGGGGCGGACAGGTTGTCGTGGTGAGCCTGTTGCCGTCCGGTCAGGGCTGTCGTCGACCAGGCTGCCAGGATGGCTGGATGCCCACCAGCCCGTGGCCGACGCGCGTCGGCACTCTGCTCCTGCGCGACGCCCGAGCGGACGACATCGAGCCGTTGCTTGCGGTGCGTAACGACCCGAGCGTCAACCGCTTCATGCTTCGCACCCATGTCGACCCGGAGACCTTCCGCCAGGAATGGCTGGCGGTACCGGGTGAGGGGATTCCCTTTTGCCGGACAGTGACTTTGTGTGTTTCAGGTGGCGAGTGAGGGGTTTTGC